>NZ_JAKKRK010000037.1:0-53803 GCF_025654545.1 Shewanella sp. SM20
TGAAAGGGATTGCACGATAGATTGTCCTGTATGAGCTGCAAGTTGAGCCGCCAACTGTACAAGCCGTTTGGTCCTTCGTACATCCCCTAATTGTGCGCGCTGAAAAATGCTTTGTGCCCAGAGTGATGGTTCACTTAAAAACATGGTATGTGGTATCTGAAACAAAAGGTCAGGATCAGATCAGGGTAATTGAAAATGGTTCAAAAAAATCCCTCGGGGCAAACCGAGGGATTTGTGTAGAAGAGACAGCGCACTGCGGGGGATTTTGCTGAATTTAATGTGAGTAACGACTGATTTGCGATTCGTTACTCGGTTCCATATTAGTATTTCACTGGGTGAACTTTATCCACACCAAATGATTTACCTTCACCATGGCAGGTCGCACAGGTTTCGCTACCAGGAGTGTAAGTGCCAGCAGCAGCGTTATATACACCACCATTGGTTTCGAAGTGGCCTATCACTGCGCTGTCAGTTGCGGTCGTTGCATGGCAAGATGCACAAGCTGCAACGGTTGGTGAGTATTCACCAGTACTTGCTAAGAACGCAGGTTTATTGCCTAGTGTAGCTAAGCTAAGTTGACCTTTATCATGACAAGCCGCGCAGTTCGCTGGGTTTTCAGGGAAGGTTGCTGCATCTGTTGTTAAACGGCGAACACTGCGAGTATCAGCGTGAATTTGGTGGATCATGACTTTAAAGTCAAAACCACGTTCAAATGGCTTTTTACTGTGAGCAGGAGCGCCATTGTGACAAGCCACACAACTACCATCGGCTAAAGCTACCGCGGTATTAGGTACAGCAGAGTGACAAGTACCACAGCTGTTATCAGGCTTGTCTGCAGCATGGGTCAGCGCATGAGAGGCTGAAAAGTCAGCTTTCTCACCATGACAGTTAGCACATTTTGCTTCAGAGATGACTATGCTACGTGCGGTAACATTACTTGCATCGGCAGAGAATGAAGCTTTATTACTGCCAACAATCACTTCGTAGATTGGTGCTTCAGTGTTACTACAATCAATCGCAGCATCCATCGTTGGATCGAGTTCTGCAGAGTTTGCACAGATCAGCAATTTGCCGTCCATGAAGCCTTTACCAATACTAACAATTTGTTTGTATGGAACAGAACTTGTGCCAATAACAGCTTTAATGCCTGTTAATGTGTATGTTACTTTTGAGCCATTTGGTACCGCTGTTAAGTTAGCGTTAGTCTCAACTTTGGCCAAATTTACAGAAATACGGTTTTCGCTACGACCTAAAGTACCATTAGATGGACGTGGGCCCATGGTGTATTCAGTGCCATTGAATGCCGTTAAGCTGACCCAAAACTCTTTCACTTTAGGATCTTGATGTGGAGCAACATCACTGTGCCAATTGACTGTGAATGTTAACTCTCCTTTAGCCACATCAAATGTGCCATTTTCTAATTTATAGGCATATTCAGTTCGCAGTAACTTAGTGGCATTAGCTTTTGCTAAGTGATATTTAGCGCTGCCTTCTTCACCTTGTTCGGCGTGACAAGAAGCGCAACCTCCATTTTGGAATACATTGACTAGGTTTGCACCTGGAATACCGTCAATTTCAGGTGTTGCATAGTAATGGAAATAGTTACCAACGAAACCACGGTCTTTTTGACCTTCAGGTGGTGTTAACCATTCACTGTTATCTACTGGATTAAAACCTGACATGTGACAAGATGCGCAGGCTAAACCTTTGTGATGTTTAAAGCTTGCGGCATCAACGGGTCCTTTGTCATCTGTGCTATGGCAAGACTGGCAGTTCCCGATAGAGACTGGCAGAGTGACTCGTTCAGAAACGTCTTTACCTTCACGGTATTGTGGGTAGCCACTTTCAGCCGCAGCTTTAGCCATAGTACCGCTAAAGTCATAAGCCGTTCCGCTGTAACCCACCATAGCGTAAGTACCTTTGTGAATGGCATGAACCATGGCGCCCATATCCAAAGGTGATCCTGTTTCTGGATCTTTACTGTAGCTGGTATGACAAACTTGACAGTTTGCTATTCCGATCCGTCTTCCGCCATGTAGTGCTAATGGCTTAGCAGTAGAAGATGTATCGCTATAATTTGTGCTGTGACACTTGATACAGTTCGCTTCTAAATCGACAACCGTACGCGTTTCCGTCTCTTTAGCTACTCTAAAGTTATCGCTTGGTAAGAAGTCGATATGGCTGTTGACTAACTTGGCATCTTTACTGCCATCGGTTTGAAGTTCTAACGTAATACGGTGCACTAATGTTGGGTCGTAGGTTAAATCGAGACCTTCAATAGCGGGCAAAGTACTTAAATTGGTTTGGAAGGTATAGCGGTAAACGCCACTATCAACCACTGTTAAACAAGTGGTTTTACAACTAGATTCGATGTTCGCTTGAATAGCATCACCAGGTGTAAATTTCACTTCTTTAGTAATAGGATTGCCAGCGCTATCTTTACCATCGGTATAGCTATAATTTGCAAGACTGCGTGCAGGATCAGCTGCTTTCACTGAGTTGATATAGCTGACCCATTGAGGTGTTTTGTAACCTTTGCCACTTTCAGGGGTAAGTTTTGCAATACCCAATCCGATAGCATTGATTTGAGCGTATTGCTCTAGACCCG
This sequence comes from Shewanella sp. SM20, assembly GCF_025654545.1. Taxonomy (NCBI): domain Bacteria; kingdom Pseudomonadati; phylum Pseudomonadota; class Gammaproteobacteria; order Alteromonadales; family Shewanellaceae; genus Shewanella; species Shewanella sp. SM20. The sequence goes on from NZ_JAKKRK010000037.1 coordinate 2,609, forward strand.
TCACAGGAACGCCATTCGCATTCGTTAGTACTATGTCTACGCTGACAGTGCCGTTGTCAATTTTTACATCTTCAAGTGTGGCTTTGAGTGTGGTGGCTTGACTTATGTCTAAGCCTACCGGACCCGGTTTTCCGTCTTCACCATCTTTACCGTCACTACCACCGCAACCGGCGAGTAGTAGAGAGAGTAAACCGGCACCCAACATCGCTTTTGTTGCGGTATTGAAATTGAACCGTTTCATCATGATATTTCCCTGCAATAGTTGTAATCATCATCAAACGCTTGGCAAATAAGAATAAATCTCATTACCCGCATAAGATGTGTGGAATTAGTTTTCCATCTGTAAGGCTAACTAAGTCACTGGTATTTATCAGTCACTTTAGGCGGGTAATGTGACTGAGATCTGACTATTTCTTTAGGAGTAGATGGCTGCATCGTATGAGTTCCTTTTATATCTGCAGTTGCTGGCCTTTTTAGGCCAGCATCATAGGGTTAGTTTATTGGATGCACTTTCAACACGTCCGCGACTCCGCCCTGTCCATGACAGAAAGCACAGGTTTCAGTTCCTGCGGTTGCATCGGATTTTGTACCTGCAAAAACAGCACCTTGCTGAGCCATGTGGTTATGAGTGCTGGTATCTGAATGGCAGTTGCTACACACAGCGGCAATTGGGCTGGTAAAAGTGCCGTTATCGAGGGCAAGGGGTTGTACCGCTGAATTTAAGGGGAGGGCGACGGTAGAAATCCCCGCAGTATCGTTAACGTGACATTGGGCACAGTTACCGATTTTTCCTGGGTAGTTTAGGCTTTCAAACCCCGTGAATTGACTGGTGTGAATACCGTGGATCAGCTGCTTAAAGTCAAATGACGTGATTGAAGGATTGGCTGCCGTCGCATCGGCCAGCATATTGGCGTTATGGCATAGCTGGCATTGACCATCGAGATCGTTACGTGAGCCGTGAATATTCAGTTTTTGATCACCATGGCAATTACCGCAGCTTGCATTGCTCACAACGCTACGGCGACCTTCATTGCTCAATGCTGCCATATCAAAATAACTGTGGCTGGATTTAATCACTAACACTTCCGCCAGTTCAGTCGTGCAATCAACCAGTACTTTATCTTTGGCACAGACTCTGCCTTGAATCGCAAGTCCGCCATGATCCGTTTCAGTGCCTGCTGGCACAGTAAGGCCCGCTATCGTATAGATATAAATGCCATTAGAGCCTGATATGGGTGTGGATTCCGGCAGTTTAATCGAGCGAGCTGAACGGGTCGCATAATCAAAACTGGTTCCCCAGTTGGCATATACCCTTAAATCATTGATAAATTTTAGTTTATCGGCACTTTCGCTATACACAGTTCCTGTGGCTGGATTCATCAGCTTAACCGCAACAGTGACCGTACCATTGGCATCCATACTGGCGCTGGTGATGCTTGGGCTAAATTGCATCACTGCCGCGTTTTTAGCTTCATCACTGTGTACGCTTGCGGTCCAGTCGGCATTATGACACGCCACGCAGTTACTGTTATCTGTTTGCACTGGGTGTCCTTCGCCTGCGGGGAAATTGATCTGTGTATGACAGGCACCACAGGCTTGCATGGTCGGGACTCTGCGCCAGTTTTGCTGTTCGGTTAACTCAGCCTTATCGACGTGACAGGTTTGGCAGTCACTAATGGGTTGCGGGAAGCCAGTTAAATGTTTGCTGTGGATCATTTGTGGGAAAATATCCGCAGGGTTACTGACTTTTTTGCTGTTATGGCAGGTGACGCAGGTTTCGATTTGATTATATCTACTGCCATGGAAAGCTAGATTACTGTGGCAACTATTACAGGTCTCTATTGTGACTAAGTTGCGGGTGTAAGCGACATTACTACCTGAAGATTGCCAGTCATAATGCTGATTGGTTATAGGTAAGGGCGTATTATCGGCAAGTTTATCGCCGCCAATTTTGACCACCATTCTTTGGGTCGCTTCTGGCATAAACGTCACTCCATTCATGCCATTAAATGCGGCGCTGAAGGTGTAACTGTAGTGACCGTTTTTATGATCTGTGAGACTGCCAGGGCAAGTTGCCGCGCAGGTTTCAGCGGTAAAGTGCTGCCATTCACTGCTATTCCCCGCGCCTGTATAACCTTGGGGGAGAAGCTGCGCTGCAATAAATGTCGCCGATGGGATACCAATCACGGCTTCATCATCTTGATTGCTTACTTGAAAATCCACTTGAGCAATGCCATCTGTCATCGCGACTTTATCGACCATGATGTTAAGGTTAGTTATCGTTAATGCAGGCGGTTTCGCAGGCTCACCGGGATTACCATCTTGGCCGTTATCACCGCCACAGGCGCTTAATAGCGAAACTAAGGCCAGTATAAGACTGAATTGAGTGCGAATTTTTGCAAACTTGTTCATATTTCTATCCTTGGAATGCGCTGTCAGTCCCTAAGTTACATTTGGTAGCTTAAGGTTAAGCCTAAATAGTGAGCGTTGTAGTCGTGGCCCATATCACCAAAACTGAGGACGTTGGGAATCGTGTCCCAGCTTGTGCCTTGGTTTTGCCAATTAGCATCTTGATATTTTTCGAATAACCAATCGACGCGCAGCGACATACTGTCGGCAAACTTATATTTGGCGTAGGCATTAATATTGTGTTTGCGGGCGTAAAAATCGCCATAGGGACTGGTGATGCCGTAGGTCACTTCTGTATCACTCTGTCCGTCGGAATAGCTGTAATCCAAACCAATATCGAGGTGATGATCGAACAGGTTTTGATAACTAAGCCCTGCACCAATCAAGGTCGATTTTTCCTCGGCAGTGCTGTACCAATCGGGTGTCGAGAAGGAATTACTGCCCGCTTGGTCTGAATCGCGCCAATCTTGGTTAACAAAGGCGGTTAAATTGAGGTCACTGCTCAGCACATATTGGGCTGACAAGTCGTAACCGAGATAGGACATCTGAGTTAGACCAACGAAGGTATGATGATAGTCGTCATTAATACTGTGTAAGCTGGCACCAAGAGATAGACCAATATCGCTCTGATAATCCGTGTGTAAGGTGACTTTCTGTCTTTTTCTATCGGCAAGGTAGGATTTACGTAGCCAAGGATTACTTGAACTTTGAGTGGTTGCGACGGGATGATATTCACTGCCATCTCGCTCTAGTGCTTCTCCTTTCAACCAAGCTGACCATGCGGGTGAATAGCGATAACTTAGTTTAGCAAACACGCCGGACTCGTCGATGGATTGGCGGTCGAGTTCAGTGTAATCGTTTTCGCTACGGCTATAGCCCGCTTCGGCATAAGCCACTGAGGTAAAGCGGTATTTGCCTTTGAGTTCGAGTTTTTTGGTGCGCTTATCATAAAGGCTATTTTGGGCTGTGCCTTGATTAATACTGTCGGTGACGATCTGCGGAAAGTCTAATTGAGCCGTTTTGTTATCTCTGTCTTGATAGTTGTAACTTGCCTGCATACTTAAATCTTGGCTTATCCGTCCTGAATATTTAAGGTCCATCTCTACAATATCGACTTGGCCATTTAAGGTATCCGCAGGCAGGACGGGCGATGGGCCATTGATGGTGGCAGGAATAAAGGTGTCATCTTGGGTCATGCGGCTAAAGCCTGCGTGCATCAATACATTTTGACCATTTGCTCCCCCTGAGGCTTCTGCGGCAACTCTGTAGGCTTTATTGTCGGGGTCGACCGCATTCTGACCTAGGTATGCTGCACCAAAGGTGGGCGTGTAGGCTGATTGCCACAGCATGGCTTGGTGATCATTTTTATATTGGCTGATTTGGCTATTGATGCCTGCTTGCCAGCCTGAACCGTTAAAATAAATTCTCGCATCGACTTCATCAGTACTGTCATCAATTGGTTGGGCTAGCATAACGCTATTGGTGAGTATATTGGCACTGGTCTTTTTTGCGCCACTGCGGTCTTCATGCTGATAGTTTAGCGAGGCTTTGTAGTGACTGTTATTGTCACCTTCAGGTGATATTTTGCCCGCGTAATAACCACCGATACTAAAGCGATCACGTTGAATACTTAAATCTTGGCTAACAAGGCTGCTCTGTAACATAGGCATAGATTGCGTTGTGCCGCCTGTTATCCAGTTATCGGGCAATAACATTTTATCTTGCACTGAGGTATAGGGGCTTTTGAGTTGATTATGGTTATAGTTTGCTAAGCCTCTATAACCTAAGTTGATTTGATAGTTTCCCGGCCTTCCTGTTGTGAGCTTGGCTGAGCCCGCATCAAAACCTAACTTATCCGCGACCAGCTCGGTTTGATAACCCGTCTGCGTTTTGTACATCATATCCGCACCGACGGCGCCAACGAGACCCTCGTTATCTGTCCCACTACTGTTACCGAAACGGCTGTCCTCACTATCGTTGTAAGCGAGGCTGGCACTGACATTGCCAATATGCCCTGTCTTAGGTTGGCATTGCTTACAGCTCCATGCCTCTGTCTTTATGCTACTTCGATTCGCTTCTTGCAGCTCATAACCTTCGGCGTGTGCTTGAGTCAAAACACCGCTTATCGCCCAAGCCAGCAAAGTGAGGGAGAAATAAGCGCTAGGGTGAGACATTTTAGCTGTTCGCATGATCATTCCCTTGTTATCTCTGCAGTAATTTGCCAGAAGGATGGTTAGAGCCATGCACTTGTCCGTGACAATTCATACAGGAATTACCAGAAGTGAAGGCATTGGTTTGATTGCCAAAATAGGCATTACTGCTATGGCCATCCGAAGCGTGGCACTGCTGACACAGTTGTGGCGGTTTGCTGATCAGCATGGCTTCGTTCACGCTGCCGTGGGGATTATGGCAATTAGCGCAGTTGTCGGTGACGGGGGCATGTTCCCACAGTTTAGGGCCGCGTTTTTCGGCATGACAGCTATAGCAATTTTCATTAACACTCATTTGCTTCAAGCTTGAATCGTTTAAACTGCCGTGGGGATTATGGCAGTCACTGCACACCATTTGTTGCCACTGTAATGGATGCGCCGAGCGCTTGTGCATATCGGCTTTTTGTTGGGTATGGCACTGGGTACAAATGGTGACTTCATTGGCTTTATCGCTGATAGGATCTTTTGCGGTATGCACTTGATGGCAGCTGCTACAGGCGACATCGGCGTTATCGTGGTGATTGCCTTTCCATGCGGTACGTTGACTGTCATTGTGGCAACTCATACAGACACTGTTTTGCTTTTGCGCGGGAACAGGGGAGTTTGCGCCAAAGGTGATCATCGGCTCTTTTCCACCTTTGTTATGATTCCCTAAAGGGCCGTGGCAGGTTTCGCACTGCAAATCGGCCATGGGTGAATCTTTCACATTAGGGTTGCCATGAACCCCCTCAAATATTGCCATCACCACGGCACTTTTTTTGTGGCACATCAGGCAAGTATCAGCGCCTTTAGCGGAATACTTACCTTCGGCGAATTTTTTGTCTAATGTCGCAACAACTTCTTCTGGTTTTTTGTCATCCCAAGGGGTCGCTGAGGCCGAAACGCTCGCGATTGATAACAAAATACATAGCATAGCCTTAGCTATGCTTCTGAACTTTAGCCCTATTTCCATGGTTATGTTTTCCCGAGTGCATTTATATTTGTTATTTTTACGCTTTCGACATTGCTAATTTAGCTTATTGAGCTTGGTTAATATTAGAACAAGTGTGTGACACGTGCTTAACATTGCGTGGTCTTTTCACTGTAAAGAAGGATGATTTTACAGGCGATATAGATTAAGTGTGATTTTGATCACACTTGCTTCGGGTGGGATTTGTTTACAGCGTTTTGACTTCTGTGCATCGCTTGATAGTCACTAATGCTAAGGTGCGGATTTTTATTTTCGGTTGGTCGTTTATTCATTGGAATTTTTATCACATAATACCCAACACAATTGAAAACTATTATCGTTACCAATCAAAAATCTTGATCTAGGTAAAGTTATTAGTGTCATCGCTCGGTTACAATGGGCGCAGTTTTTCGAGCTGAACCTGTTGCAAGGTGGAATACGTAATGAAGTTAAGCGAACTCAGTCCCGGCGATCGCGGTCTTATTTCTGAAGTGGGGCGTTTGGCGCTGCCACAAACCGTGAAGCGCAAGTTGTTGTCCATGGGAATCACGCCAAATACGCGTTTTTTATTGATCCGATACGCACCTATGGGCTCTGGTCTCGAACTGGATATTCGTGGTAGTAAACTTTGTATGCGCAGAGATTTGGCAGACATCATTGAGGTGGAAAAGACGAATGGCTAAGCAGTTTCATTGCGTCACAGTAGGAAACCCTAACGCGGGTAAATCTACACTCTTTAACGCGCTAACAGGCGCAAATCAACAAGTGGGTAACTGGTCTGGTGTTACGGTCGAAAAAAAGACTGGTCATTTCACCTTAAACGGTGCTGACGTCTATCTGACAGACTTACCGGGTATTTACGACCTTCTTCCTGCGGGTAATAGTTGCGATTGTTCACTTGATGAGCAAATTGCGCAGCAATACCTTGCCGAGCAACGTGTCGATGGCATTATCAATTTAGTCGATGCCACTAATATCGAACGTCACTTATATCTCACAGCCCAATTGCGTGAACTCGCTATCCCTATGGTAGTGGTGCTGAATAAAATTGATTCGGCTGTCAAACGTGGGATTAAAGTCGATTTAAAGAAAATGAGCCAAGAGCTGGGTTGCCCTGTGATTGGCGTGTGTTCGCGAGATCCTGCCGATGTCGCTAAAGTGCAGGCACAGGTACTCGATTTACTTCAAGGCCGAGTCTCAGAAGCCCCATTAGTGCTTCATTATGATGAACAAATTGAAGCGGGCGTGCAGTTACTCTGCAGCAAAGATGAACAATTAAGTCGCGGCCGCGCTTTGGCTATGCTAGGTAATGGTTCGGGTTGTGGTAGCTGTAAAAATGCTGAACTGCAGGATGAAGTGAATTCCTGTACTCAGATTATCGCTCAGCAAGGCCATGATATTGAAGTGATGGTGGCGACCACGCGCTTTAATTTCGTTGAACAAGTTTTTCAAGGTTCAGTGAAAGAGTCAGGGTTCCTCACCCTCAGTGACAAATTAGATAAACTCGTTTTACATCCTGTGCTTGGCATTCCTGTGTTCTTGTTTGTGATGTATTTGATGTTTATGTTCAGCATTAATATTGGCAGTGCTTTTATTGATTTCTTTGATGTTTTTGCTGGCGCATTGTTTGTCGATCACTTCGGTTCATTCTTGACGAGCATGGGCTCTCCGGCTTGGTTGGTCACTATCTTAGCGGGCGGTGTCGGCCAAGGCATTCAAACCGTATCAACCTTTATTCCTGTTATAGCGGCGCTTTTCCTCGGTTTGTCGATCCTCGAAAGTTCTGGCTACATGGCACGCGCTGCATTTGTGGTTGACGGTTTAATGCGTCGTATTGGCCTGCCTGGTAAAGCATTCGTTCCTATGATTGTCGGTTTTGGTTGTTCAGTGCCGGCAATTATGGCGACGCGAACCTTAGGCAGTGAGCGTGAGCGTATTGTGACAGGGATGATGGCGCCATTTATGTCCTGTGGTGCACGTCTTCCGGTTTACGCACTATTTGCGGCGGCTTTCTTCCCCGATTCAGGTCAGAATTTAGTCTTCTTGCTGTATATTATTGGTATCTTTGCCGCTATCGGTACGGGTTTATTACTCAGAAGCACTTTATTACCAGGCAGCAGTAGTGCTGTGGTGATGGAGCTACCAAGTTATGAACTACCTAAGCTGAAAGCTGTTATGGTTCGTACAGGTAAACGCACTAAGAGTTTTATTTTAGGCGCAGGTAAAACGATTGTTCTGGTCGTGACCTTATTGAACTTCATCAATGCTATTGGTGTTGATGGCACATTTGGCCATGAAGATAGCCAAGCATCTTTGCTGAGTGTCGCGAGTCAAAAAATCACGCCTATCTTCTCGCCTATGGGCATAGAGCAGGATAACTGGCCAGCAACCGTCGGTATTATCACGGGTATTTTCGCTAAAGAAGCGGTTGTTGGTACCTTAAACAGTCTATACAGCAGCGCGGCGCCGACAGATGAAGAGCTTGCACCATTGAGCGAAAGCTTTAATGCGGCTCTGGCAACGATTCCAGCTAACTTGTTTGGTTTAGATCTTGACGATCCGCTTAAACTGTCGGTCGGTGATTTAACCAATAAAGAAACCGTTGCTGAAGAACAAGGTGTTGCGACATCGACTTTCGGTGCTTTACAAGCAGGTTTTAGTGGTAAAGTTGCGGCTTTCTCCTATTTGCTGTTTATCTTACTTTATACTCCTTGTGTTGCGGCAATGGGCGCCTTAGTGCATGAGTTTGGTTCTCGGTGGGCGACGTTCGCGGCAACGTGGACTTTCTCACTGGCTTATGGTTCTGCAACGGTAGTTTATCAAGCCGCTACCTTTACGCAGCACCCAGTTCAATCAAGTCTGTGGATTGGTTTCTTCTTGTTTGCATTAGCCGCTTTTTATCTGTGGTTGAAACGTAAGGGTAAAAGAAGCCAGCAGATTATTCCTGGGATCCGCATTATCACCGAGTAAGATTTACTGAGTCGGCGTGACTGAATAATAAATGTCAGCTTAGTTAGGTCAAAGATAAAAGCAGCTTTCATGGCTGCTTTTATTGTTTTACTATCGCGGTTATAACCCTAAACAGTCAAAAACCAGAGTTTTTAACCCTAGGCATTGTAACTAGTGGTGATCTGTAGGATCATGCTGGTTTTCTTAAAATTGCCATTGTTCGCAAAGAGGAATTCCATGAGTCATGTGGACACTGAAGTACGTCCGAGTAACTTTATTCGTAATATCATAGATGAAGATTTACAAAGCGGTAAGCACACGAGTGTACAGACTCGTTTCCCGCCGGAACCGAATGGCTATCTTCATATTGGTCATGCTAAATCTATCTGCTTAAATTTTGGGATAGCGCGAGACTATAACGGTCTGTGTAATTTACGTTTTGACGATACTAATCCTGAAAAAGAAGACATTGATTATGTGAATTCTATTCAGGCGGATGTGCGTTGGCTTGGATTCCAGTGGGATGGTGATGTTCGCTATTCATCAAACTATTTTGATCAGTTACATCAATATGCGGTTGAACTGATTAATAAAGGTTTGGCTTATGTGTGTTTTTTGAATGCGGATGAAACCCGTGAATACCGTGGTACGTTAAAAGAGCCAGGTAAAAACAGTCCTTTTCGCGACACATCAGTCGAAGAGAACCTCGCCTTATTCGCTAAGATGCGCGACGGTGGTTTTAAAGAAGGTGAGTGTGCGCTGCGTGCCAAAATTGATATGGCGTCGCCATTCATGTGTATGCGCGATCCTATCATCTACCGTATTCGTTTTGCCCATCATCACCAAACGGGTGACAAGTGGTGCATTTACCCAATGTACGACTTTACCCACTGTATTTCTGATGCGTTAGAACATATTACCCACTCTTTATGTACTTTAGAGTTCCAAGACAACCGTCGGTTATACGACTGGGTGTTGGATAATTTGAATGATTTTCAAGCGCCGAATCGTACTCGTCAATACGAGTTTTCACGCTTAAATCTTGAATATACCTTAATGTCTAAGCGTAAGCTAAACGACCTTGTGACCCGTAAACTCGTGTCAGGTTGGGACGACCCACGTATGCCAACGATTGCTGGTCTACGTCGCCGTGGTTACACGCCTGCGTCAATTCGCGAGTTCTGTCAACGTATCGGCGTGACTAAGCAAGAGAATATGATTGAAGTCGGCATGTTAGATGCGTGTATTCGTGAAGAATTGAACGAACATGCACCGCGTGCGATGGCCGTATTGCGTCCATTGAAAGTCATCATTGAAAACTATGCTGAAGGTGAGCTTGAGTACATTCAAGCGGCCGCTCATCCAAATGATGAGAGCATGGGGACGCGTGAATTAGCCTTTGGCCGAGAAATATTGATTGATGTGGCTGACTTTAAAGAAGAAGCCAACAAACAATACAAACGCTTAGTTACAGGTAAAGAAGTGCGTTTACGTAATGCCTATGTGATTAAAGCTGAACGTTGTGACAAAGACAGCGAAGGCAATATTACGACGGTTTACTGTACTTATGATCCTGAAACTTTAGGTAAAAACCCTGCTGATGGCCGTAAAGTTAAAGGCGTGATCCATTGGGTTGAGGCATCTACAGCTAAGCCTGCTGAATTCCGTCTCTATCAGCGTTTATTTACCGATCCTAATCCTGCTGCGGCAGAGACTGTGGATGAAGTGTTGAACCCTGAATCATTGATCGTTGTACAAGGTTTTGCAGAAGCAAGCTTAGTGAATGCACCTGCGGAACAAGCCTATCAGTTTGAGCGTGAAGGCTATTTCTGCGCTGACAGCAAAGATTCATCGCCGGATAATTTAGTGTTTAACTTAACCGTAGCGCTGCGTGATTCTTTCGAGTGATTTTGCTTAAGTGGATCTGTTTGACTGAGTGAGTCAAACAGATCTGCTAACTCGCTCAGAGCGTTAATTAAACCCCAAAAAGAAGGCCTTTACGGCCTTCTTTTTTATTTTCTGCTACAAATTCAATTGCGACGCAGAGCTTGAGTTGCTGTTGATTAAATTTGTGATGAATTAAAATGGTTATTGGTACATAGGACCAAAGCCTAAGCTCCATAAAATGACACTAGTTGCCATTAGCCCCACCAAGAGTACTAAGCCTGCTGTCACCATAGAGCTGGCGTAGATAAAACCTTTCTCTTCGGGGATATTCATAATGATAGGCACCCCCGCGTACAGTAAATACACTGAGTAGGCTAAACCAATCAACCCTACTATCATGATAAACCATAGCACTGGATATAATGCGGCTAAACCGACCATAAACAACGGGGTTGCAGTGTAGGACGCGAGCTCTAATGCTTGGGTGTAAGTTGGGTTAGCATCGAAGGTTTTTGCCATCCAATAGGCTAAATAGGCAAGGGCGAATACGCCTGCAATTAGGCCTAAATACATGCCTGCGGACATAAACAGGGCACTTTGTGGTGTAAGGTAAATAGGATCGCCAGCGCCAGGATTCCAGCCAATGTAAGCCGTAGCTATATAGCTGCACACCGCCGGAATTAAGGCGATAAGAACTACATGACTTAAGCTACTTTTCAGTGCCTCATGGTTTTTTTCAATTGTTTGCCACTCTTGTTTTGGATGAGTGTATAGCCCCATTAAGTGATTCAGTATCATTATAATTATCCTTGTTCAGCATTGATGAATGGCTCGCCAAACGTCAGACGAGCTGATAACAGCTCTACAATCGAGGTTAAAATGGTGTCCTGTCTCTTTATCCATCGATTGGTTACACATAGAGAAGTGAGAGGCTGTGTGATCAGGATCTCAGTTCTTTAGAGTGTAGATTATTTATTGAACAAAAAGTTCAGCACGTCAAGTTTACTTAAGCCTAATGCTATAGCTTATGAGTAAATATGCGTAAAATAGCGTGATATTCAGAATGATATTGAGTGAGTCCATGCTGCAACTTCTTGCCCCCATCCACGCATTTCTTCACTGTGAAACACCGCAAACTTGGATTGATGTTGCGATAAAATCAGATTCCTTGGATGAGTTGCTGATCGACCATTGTAACTGTGAGTTAAAAGCCGCTCAGACAGCGATTTTTTTGCTACGAAAATATGCGTTAGATAAAGACAGTGGTCGAACCCTGTTGGCGTGGGCGAAACCCTATGAAGAGTTTATTTATTCGCAAGAACATGATGTGGAAAGTTTTTTAGCCCGTGATGTGAAAAAGAATGAGTTGGTAACTGACCTTATACCTAAGCCCAACTTTAAGTTTGCTGCGAATTTAGTTTCACCTTTAATCCGCTTGATTAAAGAAGAGTTTCATCATTTTGAACAAGTATTGGATTTAATGCACAAGCGCAGTATTGAGTATCGTAATATTCGCGCAGGCCGTTATGCCAAAGGCATGATGAGCTATGTGACCACCCATGAGAAAGATATCCTGCGGGATAAGCTGATTGTGGGGGCGTATATTGAGGCGCGTTCGTGCGAGCGTTTTGCTAAGTTGGCGCCCTATTTAGACGGTGAGCTGAGTAAGTTTTATGTGTCACTGCTGCGCTCTGAAGCGCGACATTATCAAGATTATCTTGCGTTAGCTCAGTTGGTTTCACCTGAGGATATTAGCGAGCGAGTGAAGTACTTTGGCGAGTTAGAAGCGGAGTTGATTTTAGCGCAGGATGATGAGTTTCGTTTCCACAGTGGGTCGCCTCTATTAAATTAATTTGAACGGCTTTGCTTCCCCAAACGAGTAGAGTTAAGTCCATACAGCTGAAAAGATTAACGGTTCTAACAAACCATTAATCACAGTATTTTCAAGCTATTAAAGCTAAAAATTTAAGCCATTTAAGCTTAAGTAACGCTAAATGAGGCCTACTTAAGCCAATGCCTTTAGGTCATCATCTGGTCAAAGGGTAAGGACTGTAAATTAATCCCTTCAGCGCTCACACTGAGCACACTGCCTTGTTCATACCAATCGCCAACCACTATACGCTTACAGCCATTAGCAAGTTGATGAATGGCCGGTCTGTGGGTATGTCCGTGGATCATATGCTTAGTGTGTGTCTTGGCAAATAACACATCGACCGCATTGGGCTCTACATCCATGATAGTGTAGCTTTTTTGCTTATTGCTGTTCTTGCTCTTGCTGCGAATTTTATCAGCAATGCCCTGACGGGTTTTCTTGGATAAACAACCATACAGCCAACGAGACAGCGATAAACTGCGCAGTTTTCGAAAGCGTTGGTAGGCCTTATCTAAAGTACATAAGCTGTCGCCGTGCAAAATTACAGTGTCGACACCGTATAAATTGAGGCGAGTGACTTCGGGTAAAATTTGCATGCCTGCGGCGCGCGCAAATTGTTTGCCTAGCATGAAGTCACGGTTGCCATGGATAAAATACACGGGTAACTTTTGTGATACTTGCTTGAGTTTTTCGGCGATGTCTAGGGCAAAAGGCAAGGCAATATCATCACCAACCCAGACTTCAAACAAATCGCCTAGGATATAAAGGGCGTCAGCATCATCGAGTTCAGTGTCGAGAAAGCGAGTGAACGCTTGGGTGATATCAAGGCGATCTGCACTCAGGTGCAGATCGCCTATAAATAGAGTTCGCATTCGCCGTATTATGCCGCGACGCTGACTTTTTCAATCACAATGGCTTCTAATGGCACATCTTGATGCATACCACGGTTGCCAGTGCTAACGGCCTTGATTTTTTCGATAATGTCCATGCCTTCAACGATTTCGCCGAATACGCAGTAGCCCCAGCCCTGTGAGGTTTCTGATTTAAAATCGAGGAAAGTGTTGTCGTTCACGTTAATGAAGAACTGCGCAGTAGCTGAATGTGGATCTGAAGTACGCGCCATAGCGACAGTACCAGTACGGTTTGATAAACCGTTATTGGCTTCGTTCTTCACTGGCTCGTTACAACGCTTTTGGCTCATGTCTTCGTTGAAGCCACCACCTTGGATCATGAAACCGTCTATCACACGGTGGAAGATAGTGCCGTCGAAGAAACCTTCGTCAACATATTTCATGAAGTTTGCTACTGTTAGCGGTGCTTTTTCAGCGTTCAGTTGCAGTTTAATGTCGCCCAAATTAGTGTGTAATGTGATCATGTTTTCATACTCAGTGTAAATAGTGGCGCGATTCTAACTTATCTCGGATTGCGCGCAAAGTGCAGTATTCAAAACCTGTCAGGCCGTGATAGACTGACTCCTTGATTTTACACCTGAATGTATCATTGAAGAGAATATCGATGTTGAAGATTTACAACAGTATTACCCGCCAAAAACAGGAATTTAAGCCAATTAATCCCGGGAAAATTGGGATGTACGTGTGTGGTGTGACCATATACGATCTCTGTCATATTGGTCATGGCCGTACTTTTGTTTCTTTCGACATGATAGTGCGCTACCTGCGTTACGCGGGTTATGAAGTGAATTTTCAGCGCAATATTACTGATGTTGATGACAAAATCATCAAGCGCGCTAACGAGAATAACGAAAGCTGTGAAGCCTTAACCGAGCGTCTTATTGGTGAAATGCACCAAGACTTCGATGCCTTAAATATGTTGCGTCCCGATTTTGAACCGCGCGCGACCCTTCATATTGCCGAAATCATCGACATGGTTGAGTTATTACTCGCCCGTGGTCATGCCTATGTGGCGAGCGATGGTGATGTGCTTTTCAGCGTGGCCTCATATCCTGATTATGGCCGTTTATCGGGCCAGAATTTAGATCAACTGCAAGCCGGTGCTCGGGTTGAAGTGGACGAAACCAAGCAAAATCCAATGGATTTTGTGTTGTGGAAAATGTCTAAACCTGGCGAACCAACGTGGGAATCTCCATGGGGACCGGGTCGTCCTGGCTGGCATATCGAATGTTCGGCCATGAACAGCAAACATTTAGGTTTGCATTTTGATATCCATGGCGGCGGCTCTGACTTACAGTTCCCACATCATGAGAATGAAATCGCTCAGTCTTGCTGTGCCCATGACACGCCATACGTCAACTATTGGATGCACACTGGCATGGTGATGGTTGACCGTGAAAAGATGTCTAAGTCCTTAGGCAACTTCTTCACTATTCGCGATGTACTTGGTCACTATGATGCTGAAACTGTGCGTTATTTCTTATTATCTGGCCATTATCGTAGCCAACTGAACTATTCAGAAGATAACTTGAAACAAGCTCGCTCAGCTTTAGAGCGTTTGTATACGGCGATTAAAGATGTCGACTTAACTGTCGTTGCGGCGCCTGCAGAAGAGTTTGTCGCGAAATTTAAAGCGGCGATGGATGATGACTTTAATACACCTGAAGCCTATTCAGTCCTTTTTGACATGGTGCGTGAGATCAATCGTTTAAAACTGACCGATATGGCACAGGCATCGGCATTAGCGGTCACCTTGAAGCAATTAGCGGATGTGTTAGGTCTATTAAGCCAAGAGCCAGAGGCCTTCTTTCAAGGCGGCGGTAGTGACGATGAAGTGGCCGAAATCGAAGCCTTAATCGTTGAGCGTAACCGTGCTCGTACCGAAAAGGATTGGGCTGCTGCGGATGTGGCGCGTAATCGTTTAGATATTTTGGGCGTTGTGCTTGAAGATGGTCCAAGTGGCACCACTTGGCGTAAGAAATAAGCTTATTCGCTATATTTTTAATTCAAGAAAATCTTCAGTAAATAAAAAACCTGCATCATGCAGGTTTTTTTATGCTTGCTAGAACCTAGAACCTAGAACCTAGAACCTAGAACCTAGAACCTAGAACCTAGAACCTAGAACCTAGAACCTAGAACCTAGAACCTAGAACCTAGAACCTAGAACCTAGAACCTAGAACCTAGAACCTAGAACCTAGAACCTAGAACCTAGTAATGATACTGCTCGGCGGCATATAAGGTGTTTTCTAATAGGCTTGCAATCGTCATCGGGCCGACACCGCCGGGGACTGGAGTGATAAAGCTGGCATTTTGCGCAGCAATGTCATATTGCACATCGCCGACTAAGGTGCCGTTATCTAAACGGTTAATACCCACATCTATTACAATCGCGCCAGGCTTGATCCACTCGCCAGGAATAAAGCCGGGTTTACCCACTGCAACGACCACGAGATCTGCCTGACGGATTTTTTGTTCGAGATTCTTAGTGAAGCGGTGGCAAGTAGTGGTGGTGCAGCCAGCAAGCAGCAACTCTAAGGTCATTGGGCGGCCGACAATATTCGATGCGCCAACCACAACAGCATCTAAACCATAGGTATCAACGCCGGTGGATTTGATGAGTGTCATTATGCCCATTGGGGTACAAGAGCGCAGCACCGGAATACGCTGGGCTAAACGGCCGACGTTGTACGGGTGAAATCCATCGACGTCTTTATCTGGGCGGATACGCTCGATGACTTTTGAGTCTTCGATATGCGCGGGTAATGGCAGTTGCACTAAGATGCCATCAATTGTCGGATCATCATTAAGACTATCAATCAGGTTGAGTAATTCATCTTCAGTGCAGTTTGTTTCTAAATCGTATGAACGAGAAATAAATCCAACTTCTTCACAAGCCTTACGTTTACTGCCAACATAAACTTGTGATGCCGGATCGGCTCCCACTAATATTACGGCTAAACCCGGTACGCGTTGTCCAGCCTCTTTGCGGGCGGTGACTTTTTCGCTGAGCTTAGTGCGGATGGATTGAGCAATCGCCTTGCCGTCGATTATTTGGGCTGTCATGGGTGTAGGATATCCTTTATATGGGCGATGGTGAAAACAGTAGTTAACACAGAGATTGGCAATCGTGGCTATTTTAACAGGGCACAGCTACTGTGTCATGGTTAAAGCCGTTGCCAAGTGGATAAAAAAAACCAGATTAGCCTGATAATTCAGCACCTAGAGTCGAACGAAAAAAAAATCGTTGACGGGTGTAAAGTGAGGGGATAAGATGCGCTCCGTTCTCAGGCAGATGTGTTCATCTTGCGCTGAAACTGTCATATAAGACCTTCGGTGATTAGCGCAGTCCGATAGTGCATCCAGATTTTGGATGAGAGCGGGCCAGAGGGAACCCTCTGAGTTGATACCAAGTAAAATGTAAGACCTTCGGTGATTAGCGCAGTCCGGTAGCGCATCTGGTTTGGGACCAGAGGGTCAGAGGTTCGAATCCTCTATCACCGACCACTTTATTGTCGTTTGCTTCAATGAATTCAAAAATAATTTGAACTAAAATAGGCAAATGATAGGGTTAGCATAAATGCTTTCCAAATCGGTTAGGATACAGAAAATTCTGTAAACCATGCGCCCGTAGCTCAGTTGGATAGAGCACCCGCCTTCTAAGCGGGTGGTCGCAGGTTCGAATCCTGCCGGGCGTACCAGTTTCAGTGGTGATTGTAGCTCAGTTGGTAGAGTCCCGGATTGTGATTCCGGTTGTCGTGGGTTCGAGCCCCATCAGTCACCCCATTTTTAGTACTTTGAGTACAAATTAAAAAAAGCGACCTTGTGTCGCTTTTTTTATACCCCAGATTCGGCTGTTGAGGCTCGACTCTGCAGAAAACGGTGGCTATAATGTCGCGTCTTGATAGATATCAACTATGAGCGACCTGTGCCTAAAGCCAGTTGTGGTGGGCATTGTAGTCAAATTTAATGATCAAGAAACGAATACCTGAATAGTTGATGAATCGGCTATTACAAAGGACGTTAGACAAATTTCGAGGTAAAACAATGCAAGTTTCTGTTGAAGCAACCCAAGGCCTAGAGCGTCGCCTGACCATTTCTGTTCCTGCTGAACAAATTGAAAAGCTGGTTAAAGACAGTTTACAACGTGAAGCTAAGCGTGCTCGTATCCCAGGTTTCCGTCCTGGTAAAGTGCCTGTTACTGTTATAAACAAACGTTACGGCGCAGCGATTCGTCAAGACATCATGGGTGAAGTGATGCAACGTAACTTCATCGAAGCAATTATTGCTGAGAAGTTAAACCCAGCGGGTGCACCGACTTTTGTTCCTGGTTCTACTGATGGCGAAAAATTCGAATTTATCGCTACCTTTGAAATCTATCCAGAAGTTGAGCTGAAAGGCTTAGATGCAATCGAAGTAGAACAGCCAAAAGCTGAAGTGACTGACGCTGACGTTGACACTATGATTGAAACCTTACGTAAACAACACGCTACTTTCGCTGCTGTTGAGCGTGAAGCTGCTGATGGCGACAAAGTGAAAATGAACTTTGTTGGCTCAGTTGACGGTGAAGAATTTGAAGGCGGCAAAGCTGATGATTTCGAACTGCAATTAGGTAGCGGCCGTATGATCCCTGGTTTTGAAGCAGGTATCTTAGGTCACAAAGCGGGCGAAGAATTTGTTATCGACGTGAACTTCCCTGAAGAATATCACGCTGAAAACCTGAAAGGTAAAGCGGCTAAGTTCGCGATTACGCTGACAGAAGTGCAAGCGGCTAACCTGCCAGAAGTAAACGATGAGTTTGCTGCTCTGTTTGGTATCAGCGAAGGTGGCTTAGAAGCCCTTAAAACTGAAATCCGTAAAAACATGAACCGTGAACTTGAGCAAGCGTTAAAAGCTAACGTGAAAGAGCAAGTGATCAATGGTCTGTTAGCTAACAACGATATCACTTTGCCAAAAGCATTGATCGATGGCGAAGTTAACGTTCTGCGTCAACAAGCCATGCAACGTTTTGGCGGCCAATCGGCTAACATGCCAGAACTGCCAGCTGAATTGTTCACTGAACAAGCTGCACGTCGTGTTAAAATCGGTCTGTTATTAGGCGAAGTCATCAAGACTAACGAACTGAAAGCGGAAGATGAACGCGTACAAGGCTTGATCGCTTCTATGGCTTCAGCCTACGAAGATCCAAGTGAAGTGGTTGCTTATTACAACAGCAACAAAGAGCTGATGCAAAACATGCGCAACGTTGCTTTAGAAGAGCAAGCGGTTGAAGCACTGTTGAAATCTGCCAAAGTGACCGAAAAACAAGTCGCTTTTGAAGAATTTATGAACAAGGCTACCGGTCGCGCATAAGCTAAGCTTGACTTGATTAGCTGTTCGCCATTTATAATGGCTCGTATGAGGCTCCTCATGCGAGCCATTTTTATTTAGGGAAGTGAATAATGCATAATGCGTCAGACATACAAAGTGCTTTAGTGCCTATGGTGATCGAACAGACTGCTAAGGGTGAACGCTCATACGATATTTATTCTCGTTTGTTGAAAGAGCGGATTATCTTTTTGGTAGGTCAAGTTGAAGAACACATGGCAAACCTTATCGTGGCGCAACTATTATTCTTAGAATCAGAAAGCCCAGATAAAGATATCTTTTTATACATTAACTCTCCTGGTGGCTCTGTCACCGCAGGCATGGCGATTTATGATACCATGCAGTTTATCAAACCGAATGTTAGCACTGTCTGTATCGGCCAAGCCGCTAGTATGGGCGCTTTCTTGTTAGCTGGTGGTGAGAAGGGTAAGCGTCACTGTTTACCAAACTCTCGCGTGATGATCCATCAACCGCTGGGTGGTTTCCAAGGTCAAGCATCAGATATTGCTATTCATGCCAAAGAAATCTTAGGCATTAAAAATAAGCTTAACCTAATGCTCGCTGAACACACAGGTCAACCGCTCGAAGTGATTGAACGCGATACTGATCGTGACAACTTCATGAGTGCAACTCAAGCCGTCGAATATGGCTTAGTTGACTCTGTGATGACGAAACGCGGCTGATTTTTGCTTTTGACTGAGCTATGCTTTGTAAAAGTTAAGCAAATTTAAGACAGGCAGTAGAGCAGACTGCAAATGAGGTAATTAATGGGCGACAACAAAAATAATGGTGACAGCGGTAAATTGCTGTACTGCTCTTTTTGCGGAAAGAGCCAGCATGAAGTCAGAAAACTCATTGCTGGCCCATCAGTGTATGTATGCGACGAATGTGTTGAGTTATGTAACGACATCATTCGTGAAGAGATTAAAGAAATCTCTCCAAAGCGTGATAGCGATAAATTACCGACACCACATGAGTTGCGTGCACATTTAGACGATTATGTTATTGGCCAAGACAGAGCGAAAAAAGTGCTTTCTGTGGCAGTGTATAACCACTATAAGCGTTTAAAAAATGCATCGCCTAAAGATGGTATCGAGCTGGGCAAGAGTAATATTTTGCTTATCGGTCCAACGGGTAGCGGTAAAACCCTACTGGCTGAAACCCTTGCGCGCTCACTCAATGTGCCTTTCACTATGGCAGATGCTACTACGCTGACTGAAGCGGGTTATGTGGGTGAAGACGTTGAAAACATCATTCAAAAGTTGCTGCAAAAGTGCGACTACGATGTTGAGAAAGCGCAGCGTGGTATCGTTTATATCGATGAAATCGATAAAATTAGCCGTAAGTCAGACAATCCATCAATCACCCGTGACGTATCGGGTGAGGGTGTACAGCAAGCACTGCTTAAGCTGATTGAAGGCACTGTTGCCGCGGTTCCACCACAAGGTGGCCGTAAGCATCCACAGCAAGAATTCTTACAAGTCGATACTTCTAAGATCCTCTTTATCTGTGGTGGTGCGTTTGCAGGGCTTGAGAAAGTGATTGAGCAACGTGCGCACGTTGGCTCGGGCATCGGTTTTGGTGCACAGGTGAAAGGCGAGAAAGAGAAGGCGACGATCTCTGAAACGTTATCACAAGTAGAACCTGGCGATTTAGTCAAATACGGTTTAATCCCTGAGTTTATCGGTCGTCTACCAGTGGTTGCGACTCTGACTGAGCTGGATGAAGAAGCTTTAGTACAAATTCTATCTCAACCTAAAAATGCCCTAACTAAGCAATACAGTGCGTTATTTGAGATGGAAGGGGTAGAGCTTGAGTTCCGCGAAGATGCGCTTAAAGCGATTGCTCACAAAGCCATGTCTCGCAAGACAGGTGCCCGTGGTCTACGCTCCATCGTTGAAAGTATTCTGCTGGATACTATGTACGATATCCCATCCGTTGACGGTGTGGTGAAGGCCGTTGTGGATGAATCAGTAGTGAAAGGGGAATCTGCTCCAATCTTGATTTACGAGCACAATGAGGCCCAAGTGGCATCAGGCGAACAATAATTGTACTGATCGCTAATAAACTGAAAAACAAGGAGTCCAATGGACTCCTTTTTTCGTATTAGCCATTGAAACTCCATAAAGCGTCCCAATATACTCCAGTATTAATCCATTTCACCAAAACGGAATCGAACTATGACCCAAGAGCGTGAAGCGCATATCGAACTCCCCGTGCTGCCACTGCGAGATGTGGTGGTCTATCCCCATATGGTAATTCCGTTATTTGTCGGACGAGAAAAATCTATTCGATGTCTCGAAACGGCAATGGCGCAGGATAAGCAAATTATTTTAGTGGCGCAGCGTGATGCCGAGCTCGATGAACCATCAAAAGATGACATCTTCGAAGTGGGTACGGTTGCCTCTATTTTACAGTTACTTAAGCTGCCAGACGGTACAGTCAAAGTGCTGGTTGAAGGCGGTCGTCGCGCCCGTATTACCCGTTATACCCAAGAAACAGAATTTTTTGTGGCTAAGGCTGAGTATCTGGAATCAGAACCGCTGGAAGACAAAGAAGAAGAAGTGTTAGTGCGTAGTGCTATTGGTCAGTTTGAAGGTTATATCAAGCTGAACAAAAAGATCCCGCCAGAAGTCTTGACCTCTTTATCGGGTATCGATGAAGCGGCGCGTCTGGCCGATACTATGGCCGCACACATGCCACTTAAGCTTGAAGATAAGCAATCTGTGCTTGAGATGGTCAACGTCGGCGAACGTCTGGAATATCTAATGGCGATGATGGAATCGGAGATCGACCTATTACAGGTTGAGAAACGTATCCGGACTCGCGTTAAAAAACAGATGGAAAAGAGTCAGCGTGAGTACTATCTGAACGAACAGATGAAAGCCATCCAGAAAGAACTGGGTGACCTAGATGAAGGCCATGACGAATTTGAAGCCTTAAATCGTAAGATTGAAGAGGCTAACATGCCCGCTGAGGCGAAAGAGAAAGCCCTCGCCGAGCTTAACAAGTTACGCATGATGTCACCAATGTCGGCTGAAGCGACGGTTGTTCGCAGTTATGTCGATTGGATGACGGCTGTGCCTTGGAGCCAACGCTCTAAAATCAAACGTGATTTAGCCAAAGCCCAAGAAGTACTCGACACTGATCATTTTGGTCTTGAAAAAGTCAAAGAACGTATCTTGGAATATTTGGCAGTCCAAAGCCGAGTGCGCCAGCTTAAAGGGCCAATCCTGTGTTTAGTGGGGCCACCAGGTGTGGGTAAAACCTCGCTAGGTCAATCGATCGCTAAGGCGACCGGTCGTAAGTATGTGCGTGTTGCCCTCGGTGGCGTGCGTGATGAAGCGGAAATCCGTGGTCATCGCCGTACTTACATTGGGTCTATGCCAGGTAAAGTCATTCAAAAGATGGCTAAAGTCGGCGTGAAAAACCCGTTATTCTTGCTTGATGAAATCGACAAGATGAGTTCTGATATGCGCGGCGATCCGGCTTCTGCTTTATTAGAAGTGTTAGATCCTGAGCAAAATGCGACCTTTAACGATCATTACCTCGAAGTCGATTACGACCTATCCGATGTGATGTTTGTTGCAACGTCAAACTCCATGGATATTCCTGGGCCACTACTTGACCGTATGGAAGTCATTCGTTTATCGGGTTACACCGAAGACGAGAAACTGAATATTGCT
This sequence comes from Shewanella sp. SM20, assembly GCF_025654545.1. Lineage (NCBI taxonomy): Bacteria > Pseudomonadati > Pseudomonadota > Gammaproteobacteria > Alteromonadales > Shewanellaceae > Shewanella > Shewanella sp. SM20. The sequence continues at coordinate 24,848 of NZ_JAKKRK010000037.1, forward strand.
AAGCAACATTTGCTGAATAAGCAAATCGAGCGCAATGGTTTAAAAGCCACTGAAATTAAAGTCGATGATAGTGCTATCGTTGGCATTATCCGTTATTACACCCGTGAAGCTGGTGTGCGTTCACTCGAGCGTGAATTGTCTAAGATTTGCCGTAAAGTCGTGAAAATGATTTTGCTCGATAAGTCTGTCAAGTCTGTGACTGTCAACCAAGAGAATCTTAAGTCTTTCCTTGGCGTGCAGCGCTTTGATTACGGCAAAGCCGAGTCTAAGAACCAAATCGGTCAAGTGACTGGCTTAGCTTGGACTCAGGTGGGCGGTGACTTACTGACGATTGAAGCAACCTCAGTGCCAGGTAAAGGGAAGTTAACCTATACCGGTTCCCTTGGCGACGTGATGCAAGAGTCGATTCAAGCAGCGATGACAGTTGTTCGCGCCCGTGCGGAACAATTAGGTATCAATGCGGATTTCTACGAGAAGCGTGATATCCACGTGCATGTGCCAGAAGGTGCGACACCCAAAGATGGTCCATCTGCCGGTGCGGCTATGTGTACCGCGTTAGTATCAAGCTTAACGGGTAACCCCGTGCGTGCTGATGTGGCCATGACAGGTGAAATAACCTTACGTGGTGAAGTGTTACCTATCGGTGGTTTGAAAGAAAAACTGCTAGCAGCACACCGCGGCGGCATAAAATTGGTGCTTATTCCAAAAGAAAACGAGCGTGATTTGGAAGAAATTCCTGCCAATGTGATTGCCGATTTAGAAATTCGTCCCGTGCGTTGGGTCGATGAAGTGTTAAAACTGGCCCTAGAAAGGCCGGTGGAAGGCTTCGAAGTGGTTAAAAACTTGGCATAACGCAAGAAATTGCGCTATCACGTTAAAAAAAATGAAAAAAGGGGCTTAACAAAGCGCAGACCTGTGGTAGCCTAGGTCTGTGGAGAGCCAGCTGCTCCAAGCCCTTGGCGCAACTGGCTTTGAGCTGTATCCAGTTTTAATTCTTTGGTTTTCGAACTCAGCTTGAACTTTGAATTCAAGCTTGTTATAAAAGCCTCCGCAGACCGCTCTAGAGACGGATTTGGTTGCGGCGCAAAAAAATTACATTCAAGGGGATGACATGAACAAATCTGAACTAATCGAGAAAATCGCATCTGGTGCTGACATTTCTAAAGCCGCTGCTGGCCGAGCACTGGATTCTTTTATCGCTGCTGTGACCGAAGGTCTGAAAGAAGGTGATAAAATTTCTCTTGTTGGTTTTGGTACTTTTGAAGTGCGTGAACGCGCTGAGCGTACTGGTCGCAACCCACAAACGGGTGAAGAAATCAAAATCGCAGCAGCTAAAATTCCTGCATTCAAAGCTGGTAAAGCACTGAAAGACGCTGTTAATTAATCATTAATATCGTAGCCTTTGTAAGGCGTTCGTAATGACAAGCACTGTTTATCAGTGCTTTTTACGAATTGAAAGTAATGGAATATGAAGCTTAATTTCTACCATTACTCGGGGTTTTAGAATTTACCAGTGGTAGCGTCTGAATATTCCCCATAAATTACAGAAAGGCGCATCTCAACCTGATGCGCCTTTTTATTTTGTTAATCGCAACAAGCGAGAAATCTGATGTTAGAAAAGATCCGCGATGGTTCGCAAGGCGTGATTGCTAAAGGCATTCTCGTACTTGTGATTTTATCTTTTGCATTTGCAGGAGTCAGTAGTTACTTAGGTTCAACAACTGATGTGCCTGCGGCAGAAGTGAACGGTGACAAGATCACTAAAGCCGAGCTAGAGCAGGCGTACCAGAGCGAGCGCTCTCGCATGGAGCAACAGCTAGGTGAAATGTTTGCTGCGTTATCTGCTGACGAAAAATACTTACAAAGCATTAAGCAGAGCGTATTAGAACGCTTAGTGGCTGACAAGTTGATAGATCAAGCTGCTAAGGCTATGGGTCTACGTGTATCTGACGAGCAAATTGTTGCTGCAATGAGAGCTGAACCGGCATTTCAAACTGATGGCAAATTTGATAACGATCGTTATCAGGCGATTCTGCGTCAGTTAGGTTATCAGCCACAGACTTTCAGAGACATGATGCGTGTCGATATGACCCGTCGTCAGTTAACTGCAGCCCTTGTGGGTACTGAATTCGTGTTACCTGGTGAAGCTAAGCAATTGGCTGAGTTACAAGGCCAAACCCGTGATGTGCGCTATGTTATTGTCGATTCTGCACCATTCTTAGCGACAGCGGTTGTGACTGACGAGCAAGTGAAAAACTATTATGACGCAAACCAAGGGCAGTTTATGAGCCCTGAGATGGTGAGCTTAGAATATGTTGAACTGAATGCTGCTGATTTTGCTAAAAATAATCCAGTTTCTGATGAAGAAGCACAAACGTATTACGAAGAACATAAAGCACAATATGTTTCTAACGAGAAGCGTCTTGCCGCGCATATTTTGGTTATGCCAGGTAACGATGAAGCGGCAGCAAAAGCCAAGGCTGAAGATCTCGCTAAGCAATTAGATAGCGGTGCCGATTTTGCTGATCTGGCTAAAGCTAACTCTGATGATACTTTGAGTGCAGAGCAGGGCGGTAAACTGGATTGGTTTGAACCTGGTGTAATGGACCCCGCATTTGATGCCGCTTTATTTGCATTAAATAAAGGCCAACATTCTGCGGTGGTTAAAACAGACTTTGGTTTCCACATTATCAAGCTATTAGATGTGCAATCTGGCGCGACTGTACCGTTTGCTGATGTGAAAGCTAAGATAGTGGCTCAATTGCAAGATAAGAAAGCGGTTGACCAGTTCTATAGCTTACAAAGTAAATTAGCGGATACCAGCTATGAAGTGCCAGATACACTATCTGAAACCGCAAAAGCTGTTGGCGTTGATGTTAAGACTACAGCACTGTTTTCTCGCGATAACGCACCTGCTGAGCTAAATAAGCCTGACTTAGTTAAAGCGGCCTTCTCTGAAACTGTAATGCTGAAAGGTTTAAACAGTGAAGTGATTGAGCTTGAACCTAACCATGTGGTTGTTATCCGAGTGAAAGAACATCACGATGCGGGTACTTTGGCCTTAGCTGAAGTGAAAGCCAACATCACTGAGCGCTTGAAGCAAGATCAAGCAAACGAAGCCGCCCGTGCAAAAGCACAGGAGCTGATGGCACAAGTTAAAGCGGGTGCAACTGATCTTGGTTTAGTGTCTAAAGCGAAACTAGGCCGTGGCGCGCAAGACGTTGATGCTGCGATTGTAGGCAAAGCGTTCCAAATGCCAACACCAAGTACAACTCCTGTTGTCGATACCGTTGGTTTAGCAAACGGTTATGCTGTGGTTGCACTGGATAAAGTCAACGCTGCAGAAGGTGTGAGTGATGAGCTAGTTAATGCACTTAAACAACGTCTGAACGCACAATACAGTGAAGCAGACTACCGTGGCTTGATCGATTCGCTTAAAGCCAATGCTAAGGTGCTTTACCCTGTAGAAGAATAATTTCAGTGAGGATAGCGAGTTATTAAATTTACTATCCGACTGATTAAATAGAAAAGGCCAAGTGAGTTCACTTGGCCTTTTTGTTTTTTAATTCGATAAAGTGTACCTATGAAGTTCGAAGGATATCCTCTATAGCAACACTGTCAGACTCCATATTCCATTACTTCAATCGCCACGTTACTGAATTGAATGGTTAATCATCAACGCCAATCATTACGCTGCTGGCTTTGATGAGGGCATAAGCCGAATCACCCACTTTGAGCCCTAGGCGCTCACAGGAAGCTTTAGTCACCACAGAGGTCAGTACGACACCGGGTGCAAGTTCGATTGTCACTTCATTGTTTACAGCGCCCATTTCTATGGATTTGATTGTACCGCTGAGGGTGTTTCTTGCGCTAATTTTCATTGATTTTCCTTATTGAGGGATTATTAGGGGTCAACTGCAGCTAGTGTAGCGCATCTTAATCTGGGAGTTATAAATAAAAACGCCACTAAAAAGTGGCGTTTAACGTTTGTGATAAGCAGTGATTCGCTATCGAGTCGATTAGAGTTCGATAACGTCAAACTCAACGTATGGGTTAACGTCGGCATCGTAATCAATACCTTCGATACCAAAACCAAATAACTTAATAAATTCAGCTTTGTATTCACGGTAATCAGTCAATTCTGATAAGTTTTCTGTGGTCACTTGTGGCCACAAATTACGGCAGTGTTGCTGAATATCTTCACGCAGTTCCCAGTCATCTAAACGTAAGCGATTATCACTGTCGGTCTCAGGTTTTGCACCATCGGCACGGAATAGGCGCTCACTGAATAAGCGATAGATTTGCTCCATACAACCTTCATGGAGACCCTCCTGACGCATTTTCTTGAATACCATAGCGATATATAAAGGCATGACAGGAATGGCCGAACTCGCTTGAGTCACAACGCTCTTTAGCACTGCAACATTTGCGCTGCCGCCAGTGGCTGACAGTTGTTCATTTAACGCTTTTGCTGCGCGGTCCAGATCCATCTTGGCCTTGCCAAGGGCGCCGTGCCAGTAAATTGGCCACGTCAGTTCTGTACCTATATAGCTATAGGCTACGGTTTTGCAGTTATCGGCTAATACACCGGCTTCAGATAAGGCTTTAATCCACAGTTCCCAATCTTCGCCGCCCATAACAGTGACAGTATCGGCAATTTCTTGCTCAGTTGCTGGTTCAACGGTGGCTTCAATGATGCAGTCTTTATTGGTATCAACGGCAGTCGCTGTGTAAGTTTCACCAATGGGTTTTAAAGCTGATCGGATAAGCTCACCTGAATCAGGGAGTTTGCGCACTGGTGATGCCAGTGAGTAAACAACCATGTCAATTTCACCAAGATCTTGCTTGATAAGCTCGATGACTTTTTGTTTAGCTTCATGGCTAAAGGCATCGCCGTTAATGCTTTTAGAATATAAACCTTCCGCTTTAGCAAATTTGTCGAAAGCGGCAGAGTTGTACCAACCTGCAGTACCTGGTTTCGCTTCAGTACCTGGCTTTTCGAAGAACACGCCAATCGTTGCGGCATCGCTACCAAAAGCGGCTGCGATACGTGAAGACAGACCATAACCACTTGATGAACCGACCACTAATACCTTTTTCGGGCCGTTAGCAATCTTGCCTTTTGCTTTAGTTAAGGTGATTTGTTCTTGAACGTTTACTTCACAACCGACAGGGTGTGTAGTGGTACAAATGAATCCACGAATTTTTGGTTTGATAATCATATTTAAGCTTCTTCTATCAAAATGACCAATAGGATAAATATTTCGGCGGGTAAATGGCACCTATTTTTAGCCAATTCACCTGATTATTTAAGTGGTTGGAGCAGTTTAGCGTTTGTGAACAAACAGACTCTGCTCTTGGACCAACCTCTGGGTGTATTCATGTTTTGGTGAGTTAAATATTTGTTCTGTATCAGCTTTTTCAACCATTACACCTTTGTGCAGTACCATAATTTTATCGCTGACATGGCGAATAATATTGAGATTATGGGACACGAAGATATAAGACAAGCCGAGATCTTTTTGCAGTTTTAACAGCAAATTAAGAATTTGCGAACGGACCGAAAGGTCCAGAGCGGTTAATGCTTCATCGGCAATGATAATTTTAGGATTAAGCATTAAGGCTCGTGCTACTGCGACTCGTTGTTTTTGCCCTTCGGAAATCATGTGCGGATAAAACTCCGCGTGCTCGGGTAATAAACCTACTTTTCGTAAGGTATCGACCACTTGGGTGTGCCGCGATTGCGCAGTCATTTGGGTGTTGAAACGCAGCGGCTCATCGAGTAATTGACCAATCGTTAGGCGCGGGTTCAGTGAAGTATTCGGATCTTGGAAAATCATCCGAATTAAGCGGCATCTTTGCTTCACATTGCGGCTATCTAAGGCTTCACCTTCGAAAAAAATCTCGCCGCCGCTGCGGGGCTCTGCACCGACTAAAATGCGGGCGAGGGTACTTTTACCTGAACCCGCCTCACCCACGATCGCTAAGGTTTCACCGCGTTCGAGTTCAAAAGATACGGGCGCTAATGCATCGTTATATTGGCGGGAAAAGCCTTTATAACCAGTATCATATCTTTTATAAAGGTCATTAACTTTAAGCAGTGGGGTCGTCATTATGGGTTTCGCCGTGATAAGGGAAATGACAGGCAAAATAGCGGTCTTTGATATGACTCAAATTTGGCTGATTAACGCATTTTTTTTGTGCTTCAGGGCAGCGTGGCCCTAAACGACAACCAATAGGCAAATGCTGTAAGGCGGGCGCAGAACCCGGTAGGGTAGGCATAATCGCCTTGTGACCACCTGAGCCTGAATAGTCGGGCATATTTTCGAGTAACGCCTTAGTGTAAGGATGATAAGGCTGCTTAATCACTTCGTCCGTCGGCCCAGATTCCATGACTTGACCGCAATAGAGCACGGATAAGTGATCGCACCATTGGGCTAAGGTTTCCAGTTCGTGGCTGATCAATAGAATCGATACGTTTTGTAATTGATTTAATTGGGATAATAATCTGAAAATTTGCGCCTGAGTGCTGAGCTCCATCGAGCTTGTTGGTTCGTCTGCAATCAAGAGGCGAGGCTGGTTAGCAACCGCCATCGCAATCATCACCTTTTGGCATTCACCTTCGGATAATTCCCATGCGTAGCTAGACATCACCTGACGCGGATTCTTGATCCCGACTTTATGCAGCCATTTTTGTGCCGTAAGTCGCGCATGCCTGCGCCGTTGCCAAAAATAGGCGTTGGGATTTTTAGGCATAGCTTGCATTAACTGACTGCCGACGGTTTGTGCTGGATCTAAGCTGCCAGACGGATCTTGGAAGATCATCGCCATGTCTGAACCCATCAGATTACGACGCTCTTTTGAGCTCATGGCCATCAAGTTATTGCCATCCCACATCATGCGGTCTGCAGTAATAGTCCAGTTGGGGCCGGGGATGCCTAAAATCGCTCTTGCTAACAAACTTCGTCCTGAGCCTGATTCACCCACTAGCCCATGAATTTCGCCGGCATTGAGCGTTAAGCTGACTTTTTCTAGCGCCCGCACTCTACCGTGGGGCGTATCGAGTTCAATCGTTAGATTTCGTACGTCGAGTAAGGGCATAAGTTAGTTTCTGATGGGCGCAAGCGCCGACCGTAGGCCATCGCCAACCAAGTTAATGGAAAGCACACTGAAAAGAATCGCTAAGCCTGGGATAGTTACGGCCCAAGGTGCAGTTAGTAAATTATCCATCCCTTGGGCGACCATTGCGCCCCATTCTGGACTCGGCGCCTGTGCGCCCAAGCTTAAAAAACCCAGGGCAGCGATATCTAAAATAGCAGCTGAAATGGCAAGTGTGGTTTGAATAATCACCACTTCCCACACGTTTGGCATAATGACATACCAAAAAATTTGCATCGAGTTCGCGCCGTCTAAACGCGCGGCTGTGACATATTCTTTTTGTAATTCTTCATGCACTGACTGGTGTATGGAGCGCACAAATTGTGGGGTTAAGGCAATCCCGACCGCCCAGAACACGTTTTCAAGCCCTGGTCCCATTACAGCGACCACTAAAATGGCCATTAATAATGAAGGAATCGATAACAGCGCATCGAGTAAGTGCCCGAGAATACTGGATTTTAAGCCCCGCATCATGCCCGACAACGACCCTATGATAAAGCCTGTGAATAAAGCGGTAACGACGATCAGCAGCGCCATGCCAAAGGTCAAGTGCGCGCCGTGTAATAATCGGCTGAAAATATCGCGGCCGAGATCGTCAGTCCCTAAAAAGTGCGCCACTGTGCCTGAAGGGTCCCAAGAGGGTGGCAACAGCAAGGCTCTTGGATCTTGTGCCTCTGGCGGAAAGGGCGCAATCATAGGGCCAAACAGGGTTAGCAAGAGCAGAAATGCAATCGTCCATAGACCCGCTAAGGCGAAAGGATTAGCCGAAAAGTTAAGCCAAACCCGCATAGTCGGGGAGGCAATTTGATCTTCTTGATAAATTTTAACTGGTGGCATAAAGGTCTTTTCTGCTCAGTGGATTAAAGGCTGTGTGCAGCACTTCAATCAAGATACTTAGGAAGATAATCAATAGGGCCACGGCCAAAATCCCACCTTGGATAACAGTATAGTCCCGTTGGTAAATCCCTGAAACTAGCCAAGATCCTACACCAGGCCAAGAGAAAATCATTTCAACCACTATGGCATAACTGGCAAATGAGCCAAGCATTAGCCCTAAATGTTTAAGTACGGGGATTAACGCATTGGGCAGGGCGTGGCGCAGTATAATCGTGCCAGTATGCATGCCTCTGGCTTCGGCGGCGCGGATAAAGGTTTGATTCATCACATTCACCATTGCCGAACGGGTGCTACGAACCACTACAGTAAAAGGTAACACGGCCAGTGTTGTGGCAGGCAAAATGATATGCAGCAGGGCATCTTTAAATGCCGACATGCCGTATTCAGACTCTGACAACAAGGTATCCACTAGCATAAAGCCAGTGACGGGCTTGATTTCATAGAGCAAATTGATTTGTCCCGAAATTGGTAACCAACCAAGATCGACGCCAAACCAAAGCGAAAGATAAAGGCCTAACCAGAATACGGGTACAGAGTAGCCCGTTAGGGTAATCGCCATAATGGTATTTTGGGTGAGCTTATGTTGACTCTGGGAGGCGAGCACGCCTAAGGGCACGCCCAAGCAAATTGCGATAATGCCCGCCATCACAGCAAGTTCGAAGGAGGCGGGCAGGACGGCACTGAGTTCTTCGGCGACTTCTTGATGTGACGTGACTGAAATCCCTAAATTACCGCTAAGCCTTTGTTGTAGGTAAGCGATAAATTGCCACGCTTGGTTTTTATCTAATTTGTAGTCTTGTTCTATTTGAACCAGTTGGGTCGCCGTCGGTGTATGTATGCCAGTGAGTGCATAGGTGCGCTCAACTGGAAACAAGCCTGTAGCGTAAAATAAGACACCTACCATGACTAACGAAGTAGCAAGAAATAAATTGAGGCGACGCAGTAGGTATGTAAACATTAATTCGCCTCCTGTGGTGCTTGGCTAGTATGGGTGAAGGAAATCCCACCAAAAGGCGTAAGCTGCATATCCTTGATATCACTGCGAGTTAACGCTACACGTTTGGCATGGGCCAGACTCAGCATAGGTACTTGTTCAGCTAAAAAGGCTTCTGCTTGTTGATAAATCACTTTACGTTCCGCTTGATCTGATACTTCCCTTGCGCTGTTTAAGATGGCATCAAACTCAGGGTTACACCAGCGAGAACGATTGTTGTTCGATTGCATTGCTGCGCAGCTCAGCAGCGGATTAAAAAAGTTATCGGGATCGCTGTTATCAGCATTCCAGCCAATCAGCACAGAATCATAGTCGTCGCGGCTCAGTCTCTGATTAAATACGCTCCAATCGTAACTGACGATATTCACTTTTACGCCGATGTTTGCTAAATCGGATTGAATTAATTCGGCCGTTTTCAACGAATTGGGGTTATAAGCGCGGGCAACCGGTATGGCCCAAATATTGATGCTGAGATTTTTTATACCAGCTTCTTTTAATAGGTCGCGTGCTTTTTGCGGATTGTAATCGACAAGTCCTTTGTTATTTTCGTAAGCCCATGATGCTGGCGGCAGAACGCCGGTGGCTTCAATGGCAGTATTTTGATAAACCGCTCGCAGGATATTTTGTTTATCAACAGCATAGGCAAGTGCACGACGTACGCGAACATCATCTAACGGTGGCTTTTGTGTATTAAAGGCCCAAAATGCTACGTTAAGACCTGGTTGTGATTCGATGTTTAATTCTTGATGCTGTTTGATAACAGGCAGTTCACCTGCTTTGGGCAGCGCAGAAACGCTGCAATCCCCCGCGATAAGCTTAGCGAGCCTAACTGTACTTTTGGGCGTGATATCAAATACCAGCATATCGATTTTTGCTGGCTCTCCCCAAAAATCGGGATTACGGCGATAGCGGATATATTCGTTTTTAGCGTATTGCACTAAGGTGAACGGTCCTGTACCAATGGCAAAGTGGTCGACGTTTTCAGGATGACCTAAAGCTAACTGCTGCTGCGCGTATTCGTTTGATAAGATCACCGCAAAGTCGGTGGCTAAATTCGACAGAAAAGAAGCGTCTTTGCGGGTTAAGTAAAAGACCACTTCATGATCGTTTATCTTCTCTATCCCTTTAACTTGCTGAGAAAAGCCAATACTTTGGAAGAAGGGATAACCCGTGCGGGAGACAAAATGATAAGGATGCTGGGTATCGATAATACGATTAAAGGAGAACAACACATCGTCGGCATTAAAGGGGCGAGTTGGGTAAAAACGTTTTGAATGCTGGAACTGCACGTTTTCCCTGAGAGTGAAGCGATAGCTTAAGCCATCATCAGACATGGCCCAACTCGTCGCCAAGGCAGGGACAAGCTTGCCTGACTGAGTGTCATAATCCACTAGGCGACTATAAATTTGATGCGAGGTGGCATCGATTGTTGTGCCAGATGTCACCAATTGCGGATTGAAAGACTCAGGGTTCCCTTCGGAGCAATACACCAAACCAGAAGGGAGTCGTTGGGGGCCACACGCGACCAACAACCAACTCATGCAAGAAACTGCAGTTGTTAGGCACAGGCGTCTAATTAGCACACTCATTTATAAATCATTATTTTATCGACTATGAACGGCTATTTTAGCAGTGCATCTCCCCCGTGGGCAATCTGCTTATGCTTTATCAAGTAAATTGTACTTTTTAAGGATGCCACGCAGTTGGTGGTAGCTTAATCCGAGCATGTCGGCGGTTTTCTTTTGGTTATATTGGCTGTTTGAAAGTGCCTGCTGGATCAGATCCATTTCGTACTTCTCAGTTTGCTCTTTAAAATCCAGTGGAAAATTAAAGCAATTTGTTGAATACTCAGTATTGACTTGTACTTCAGCCTCAAATATCGGCGCAGATTGTGGCGTACTGGCAACAGTTGTTGGCGCAACTGAGGTGATTTGACGTTCGCGGGTCTTGATCCGAGTTTTAGGCCGATACGGTGAAGCAAAGGGATCGAGGGTAATATGATCGATGGGTCTATTTTCACCACCATTACGGTAAACGCTGCGCTCGACTACGTTTTTAAGTTCACGGATATTACCCGGCCAGTCGTGGGTCATTAATTGCTCGACCGCATGGGCGCTGAAACCGCTGAATAGCTGCAGCTTTAATTGGCGCGCCATGCCAACGGCGAAATATTCCGCCAGCGTCATTATGTCTTCTGGGCGGCAACGCAGTGGTGGCAGAGTAATTACATCGAAGGCGAGTCTATCGAGCAAGTCGGCACGAAATTCGCCTGCGTCAGCAAGTGATGGTAAATCTTCGTTGGCGGCGCAGATTAAACGAACATCAGCCTGCACCGTTTTGCTGCCGCCGACCCGCTCAAATTCGCCATATTCAATGACGCGCAGGAGCTTTTCTTGGATAAGTCCTGAGGTGTTGGCTAATTCGTCGAGGAATAAGGTGCCGCCGTCGGCGCGCTCAAAGCGGCCTTCGTGTTTGCCTTTGGCGCCAGTAAAGGCTCCTGACTCATGGCCAAATAACTCACTCTCGAGTAAATTTTCACTCAAAGATGAACAGTTTAGCTTAATAAAACTTTGATCCCAGCGCTTAGACAGATAATGTAAGCGTTCGGCAATAAGCTCTTTACCAGTGCCACGTTCACCAATAATCAGTACGGGTTTAGACAGAGGCGCTATTTGCGACACATGTTCTAACACTTCGAGTAGGGCGTTGGATTGACCGATAAGGTTGTCTTGCTGAAATTTATTATCCACGATATTTTTTAGTCTTTCGCGCTAAAATTTGGTGAAAATGATAATAAGTGGCTTGAAGCGTAAAAGGAAGTAAAAGTTAATATTTTGTTTAAATGTCTGTATTTAAATAATAAATCAAAGTTGGCACGGTTAGTGTATTACCTTATACGAGACCAACATCAATTTGAGGATAGGATTATGGGAATTTTCTCTCGTTTCGCCGATATCATTAACTCTAATATCAGCGCATTGCTGGATAAAGCCGAAGACCCAGAAAAAATGGTTCGACTGATTATCCAAGAAATGGAAGACACACTCGTTGAAGTGCGTTCTACCTCAGCTAAAGTGTTAGCTGAAAAGAAAGAGCTGCAACGTCGTATCAACCGCGTGTTAGAGCAAGTGCAAGATTGGCAAGATAAGGCTGAACTGGCACTGTCCAAAGACCGTGAAGACTTAGCGAAAGCCGCTTTAGTTGAAAAACAAAAAGCGACCGGTTTAGCCGATACGCTGAATCAAGAGTTAGCCGTCATCGATGAACATATCGCACGCTTGAAAGATGAAGTGGGCATGTTGCAAGAAAAGCTGCTCGATGCAAAAGCGCGTCAAAAGACCATTATTTTGCGCACTCAAACAGCGTCATCACGCTTAGAAGTGAAAAAGCAGCTAGATTCAAGCAAGATCGACAATGCTATGCTCAAGTTTGAGCAATATGAGCGCCGTGTCGAAGGCTTAGAAGCCCAAGTTGAATCTTACGATCTTGGCAGCAAGAAGACCTTAGCCGATGAGTTTGCGGCGCTAGAAGCGGAAGATTCTGTGAATGCAGAACTGGCAGCGCTCAAAGCCAAGGTAAAAGGTAAAGCGCCAACTAAGTCAAAAGAATAACAATTCAGAGGTGAGTTATGGATATGGACGTGCTAATGGCGCCGATTATTATTTTCATGGTGATAGTCGCGCCAATATGGTTAGTTCTTCATTATCGCAGTAAGCGACAAGTGAGCCAGGGACTCACTGAGGAAGAGTTTTCACAACTCAATGATTTGATATCCAAGGCCGATAAAATGGCGGCGCGTATCGAGACCTTAGAGGCCATTCTGGATACAGAATCGCCCGAATGGAGGGGGAAACATGAGAGGATCTAATGGCCGTACTTTGTACCGTATTCCCCAGTCAGGCAAAATAGCGGGTGTATGTGCAGGGATTGCCGAGTACTTTGCGATTGAAACTTGGTTAGTGCGAGTGCTGACTGTGTCTATCTTCTTACTCGGCGGCTCAGGTGTGGTATTTATCATCTATGTCGCTTTGTGGGTGATTTTAGACATCAAGCCGCAAAAGCATTACGATAGAGACGATATCGAGGTGAAGAAGAAGCCGTGGCAGTCGGGAGAACCCGCAAAGCAAGCGCTAAGCGACGTGAGTCGTCAATTTCGAAGTCTAGAAGTTAGGCTACAAAATTTAGAACGCCATGTCACCTCTGACAACTTTGATTTAAAAAGACAAATCAATAGTTTGTAACCCTTCTAAAGGGCGGCCATGTCCGCCCTTGTTGCTTAATCTCTGCTCCATTCCAGTGTATAGTCAACATCACTTGACATAAGTTAACATCATTCGACATAAGGGAAGTCTCTATGGGAATGCTTGATGCCTCGCTCCATAAATTAACCCAAAAGGGCCAATCCCTGCTACATCGCACCGCAGACCGGCATTTACGTTTGGCCGTGACTGGGCTTTCTGGTGCGGGAAAAACCGCATTTATCACGGGGTTAGTCAATCAGTTACTCAATTCTGGACCTGTCTCAACCTTACCCCACGCCCGCAACAACAGCGCTTTGCCACTGTGGCAGGTGAGCCGCGATCAGCGTTTGCTCGGTGTTAAGCGTGCCATGCAGCCGGATCTTGAAATCGCCAGTTTTGATTATCAAGGCGCCATGTTAGCGCTCACTTCCGAACCTGCGACTTGGCCAGCCTCTACCCGTACTATTTCTGAGTTACGATTGGCTATTAAATACCAACCTAAGAAAGGCTTACTGGCCAAGTTTTCTGATACCGCCACCTTGTATTTGGATATAGTCGATTATCCTGGCGAATGGTTACTCGATTTACCTATGCTGCGCCAAGACTTTGTAACTTGGTGTCGCGCTCAACAAGTTCGCATCGAGAATCTTAAAAGCTCACCCTTGTATGCTGAGTTTGAGCAATCTTTGACATCATTGGATTTAGCCGCCAGCGCCGATGAGCAGCAATTAAAGCAGATTGCCGATCAATATCAGCTATTACTCAATGATTTAGTGCACGTGCAAGGTTATTACCAAGCGCAACCTGGGCGCATGTTATTGCCGGGTGAATGGCAGGGGGCTCCCTTATTGGCTTTTTTCCCCCTGTTATTGGTTAATGATGAAAAGTTTGCTGAGCTTTCGCAAAGCGATAAACACAGTGGATTCCATGTACTTGAAAAACGTTATCAAGAATACGTGGCTAAAGTGGTTAAGCCTTTCTATAAAAACCACTTTGCCGGTTTTGATCGGCAGTTAGTACTCGTTGACTGTTTTAGTGCGTTGAATCGCGGTAAAAAGCAATTTGAGGATATGGGTGCGGCGCTCAATGCCATTATGGAAAGCTTTCAGTTTGGCCAATCGAGTTATTTACGGCGGTTATTTGCACCCCGCATAGACCGTTTGTTGTTTGCCGCGAGCAAGGTTGACCATGTGACTCGCGATCAGCAGAGCCATGTTTTGTCCCTGCTGACCGATATGTTGAAACACAGCCAGCATTTTGCCAGTTTCGATGGTTGTAAAGTGGAGACGATGGCGATTAGCGCCATCAAGGCGACTCGCCATGGCATGGTGACAACTCAAGACGGTGAGGTCGAAGTCGTGCAGGGGATGGGACTCAATGGTAAAGCCCTGACCTTGTTTCCCGGCGAAGTGCCCACTCGCTTACCTGAAGCGCATTTTTGGCGTGACCAAGGGTTTAATTTTGTTGGGTTCGCGCCGCCGAGCAATGTTAATGTTGACCCTTCTCAAGTGCATTTTGACCATATTCGTCTCGATCATCTGCTGCAGTACTTACTGGGAGATAAGTTGGAATGACGCTAAAGCTATCGGATAACGCTAATGAGCAGGCCTCTAATTCCTCTGTACACTCATTTGAGCATAAGGCGCTGAAAAAGCAGCAGCTGTTTGACCCACAAGTCGTGGAGCTCAAATCCAGCAAAGAGGATCTTAAAGGGGCGAAGGCCTTTGATCCCCATACGCCAGTGCAAGAAGTGGCTGCCGATATTGAGGAATTGATGGATGAAACGCTGTCAGCTCATCCCAAAATGATTGATGCTAAATCGGTATCGCCTCAACTTGTAAAATCACGGCGTTGGTCTTGGCTCGCCCGTCTAGCAGCTGTGAGTTTATTGCTGCTTGTAGTCGTTCAAACAGGATTAGGACTGAGGGATGCTTGGCTTGAGAGCCCTTGGTTGTTCAGTTTTTATGGTGTGGTGCTTGGGGTGGTCAGTGCGTGGGCATTGGCGGGCGCAGTCAGTGAATACCGTAAGCTCAAGCGACTCAAACAGGTTGCCGATACTCAAGAAACAGGTGCAAGACTAGCGCAGAGCATGCAAATGGGTGAAGCAGACAGCTTTATCGATAATATCGTTTGCCACTATGGCGACAGCAAAGGGTTGCAGCAACTTCGCCGTTCATTAAAAGATGAGCATAATGATGCCGAGAAAGTCTTGTTATTCGAGGACTTAGTGCTGACGGAGCGAGATGAACTGGCCAAAAAAGTCGTGCGACGCTATGCGGCTGAGTCGGCAGTGCTACTGGCGGCCAGTCCGTTAGCAGTGCTCGATATGGCGATTATCCTCTGGCGTAATCAACGTATGCTGCGCGATGTGGCCCGTTGTTATGGCATTGAGTTAGGTTATTGGAGCCGGATTAAACTTATCCGCAGTATCATCATTAATATTATTTATGCGGGCACTAGTGAGTTAGTCACTGATTTAGGGACACAGCTGTTATCGGTTGAAATGACAGGTAAATTATCTGCTCGCTTGGCCCAAGGTTTAGGCGGCGGTATGCTAACGGCGCGCCTTGGATATCAAGCCATGGCGCTGTGTCGGCCGATTGTGTTTAGAGAAGATCAAAGGCCTAAATTGTCTAAAGTGCATCAGGAATTGTTGATCGAACTTAAGCAGTTTTCAGGCAAGCTGTTTACCAAAGAAGGTCGCGACGCATTAAAAGGCCAGTTCGCCGATGTTGATGATAGGGTATCGCGGTCATCTAAAGATAAGTCTAAAGAGTAGATGCTATTGAATATCATATGATTAAACGATTCAAATAGCCGAAAGTAGATGCGCTAATGGACTTGTTCCTTAGCGCATTTTTTATGATTCTTGCAGATAAAGAGAATGACTAAGTGCGACGTAAAAGTGCTATGTAACAAGTTAATTACACTTTTGATCGCTGCTATTTTCGTCATGCTACTGGCTTCAGTGCTTGGCCGCGTTCTGGTAGGGCTTATTCGATAGGGCTAATGTTTCATTAACTTATCTATTAGATTATCCATAATGCGGGCATTGAGCGCTCCACACCAACAATCAATCAAGAACGGGAACTGCTCAATGCCAATGACAAGGAGCTAGGTATGCAAGATGAGTCAGGCAAGATGTGGAAGGCGGCAACACAGGTTATTCATGGCGGCCATGAGCTAGAGGCCTTTGGTGCCTTAGTGACGCCGCTTTACCAAAGTGCGACTTTTGTGTTTGAGTCTGCACAGCAAGGTGGTGAGCGATTTGCGGGTAATGAGCCGGGGTATATTTACACGCGCTTAGGGAATCCGACAACTGCCGAGCTTGAACGTAAAATGGCGATTTTAGAAGGGGCTGAGGCCGCAGCAGCAACTGCTTCTGGTATGGGCGCAGTATCCGCCGCATTGCTGGCTAATTTGCAGATGGGCGATCACTTAGTGGCGTCGAATGCCGTATACGGTTGTACTTATGCGCTAATGACGACTCAGTTTGCCCGCTTTGGTATTGAAGTGTCCCTAGTGGACTTTTCATCGGAAGCAGAAATAGAAGCGGCGATTAAATCCAATACTAAGGTCATTTTCTGTGAAACCCCTGTCAATCCGCATTTGCAGGTATTTGATTTAGCGTCAATTGCGAATATTGCCAAACGTCATCAGTTGGTCAGTATTGTCGATAATACCTTTATGACCCCATTACTGCAGAGGCCGCTGGATTTTGGTATTGATTTGGTGGTCCACAGTGCGACTAAATATCTCAATGGCCATGGCGATGTGATTGCGGGGATAGTGTGTGGCAGTGAAGAACAGCTCCATAAAGTGAAGTATGAAATTTTAAAGGATATTGGCGCTGTGATATCGCCACATGATGCTTGGCTGATCTTACGCGGCCTTAAAACCTTAGATGTGCGTTTGCAGCGCCATTGCGATAGTGCCCAGCGCGTGGCAGAGTTTTTGGCGGAACATCCAAGCATTACACGTGTGTATTACCCCGGGCTTAAATCTCATCAAGGGCATAAATTCATTGGCCAGCAGATGAAACGTGCTGGTGGTGTTATCGCGTTTGAACTGGCGGCAAATTTAGAAGAAGCCATGGCCTTTGTCGGATATCTAAAGTTGTTCTCAATTGCGGTGAGTCTAGGTGATGCTGAATCCCTGATTCAACATCCTGCATCGATGACGCATTCACCTTATACGCCAGAGGCGAGGGCTGCCGCTGGGATTGGTGATAATTTGCTGCGAATTTCTATTGGTTTAGAAGATTGTGACGACATCATCGCCGACTTGAACCAAGCGCTAGCTCGATTAGCTTAATGAATGTTGTTATTTTAAAGACCGTTAGCTATTTGAATGATAAAAGGATGCTTTTTGCATCTTTTTATCATAGTCAAGCACTGGCTCATTGAGCCGAAGACAGAAGTTTAGCGATAGTGAATATTTATGACGCCGATTTGGTATTTCGGGACAGCTTAGACTATTTTTGATTTGAGGCCACGGAAGTAGGACGAAAGGCCGCAAATCATGGAATAGAGGAATTGTTATGAAAACCACAAATCGTATACCTGCTTTTATGAGTGCTATAGTATTAACGGCTTTTTTGGCAAGCCCAACAATCGCAACAGAAACCCCAACCAAGGCCGCCGTGAAAGTACAGGCTAAAACTGAAGCGGGTGAAATGGCATCGGATGTGAAGAAAGCTATGCCAGATGCCGCTCAAGTCAACATTAATACCGCTTCAGCCGAGCAGTTACTCGTACTCAAAGGGATTGGTGCCGCAAAGGCTCAAGCGATTGTCGACTATCGCACTAAAAATGGTAAGTTCAATGCTATAGATGACTTAGCGAATGTCTCTGGTGTTGGGGCTAAGATAATTGAGCAAAATCGCCATTTGATCAAGTTGTAACCACCTTTGGCGATGATTGCGCTGTAGCCTACTGATTTTTATGATAAGAGATTCAGTAAAACATATATAAAAGTCTGCATTTGCAGGCTTTTATCATTTCAATCACTCCATTTGCTTATAGATTGTGCAGTTAGGTGGGATATTAAGAGATCTTATCGATTAGCGCTTGATCCCTTAGGGTCCATGGGGGATAATCCTCCGCGTTCAAGCAATGCTTTGGTTTATGTCATTCAAAGTAATGTTCGAAGTTATGGTGACCCTAGGGTCCCCCCGCAATGATAACTTGTGAACTCGGCCAGGCCCGGAAGGGAGCAACCGCAGCAAGCGACTCGTGTGCCGGGGTGTCGGCTCTAGGGGAACCTCCAATTCAACAGTCCCTCAGTTTATTTCCGTTGTACTTCTCTATATCTACTCAATTTATGTTATTCAATATTTTAGCTTACAGACTATATTCCGTTTTCTGCCGTTAATCATTTATAGCATTAATATTTCTGCACAATGAGATAATCCATTGCCTGCTTCTGTTCTTGTAACTACAACTGCTAAAAATGCTCTCAATAGTAACTCTTAGCAAGATTAGCGATTTGCTTCGGCTTCTTCCTGTAATCTTTTTTGCAGATTTTGTTTAAGAAAGGCGCGGGACTTTTCGAGTGCGGTTTGGATCTCACGCTTTAATTCCTGCAGCTCGTTATAGTCTTCAAAGAAGTAGGTATCGACGAGGTGGCGTATGTAGCGCACAGGCAGTTGATTTAAGGTCACGCAACATAAGTCGGCGAGATAGTCTTCAGGAAGCTCGTCCATAAGTCCTTCATCTGACAATATTTCCATTAAAAGAACTTCGTAGTAATTACGGATTTCGAGTTGCATCGTTATGCTCCATGACGGTTTTCATTGAGTTTGCTACCACAAATGGTTTGCCGCAATAAAAAGTTGGCTGTGTCTTTGGCTTAATTGTAGTGCGTCTCTGCTATAGCCGCCGCCTATCACGGCTGCAATTGGAATATTTTCCGATTTTGCCATTGATAACACAGTTAAATCCCGTCTGAACAGTCCTTCTTGGCTGATATTGAGCAAGCCAAGATCGTCATTTTGATGAATATCGACCCCAGCATCATAAAGAATCAGATCTGGTTGATGGATTCGTATAAGGAGGGCGAGTGTCTGCTCCACGGTTTCGAGATACAGATTGTCATCGCTGCCTTTGGTTAGTTCAATATCATGGTGGGAATACTGCTTACGACTCGGGAAATTCTCTTTGCAGTGAATCGAGCAACTGATGATCCCTTGATGTTGGTGGCTGAGGGTTGCACTGCCGTCACCTTGATGCACATCGCAATCAAAAATCAGTACCTTGTGTACTTGATGGCTTGCGATGGCATTTCTGGCCGCGAGGATAAGGTCGTTGAAAATACAATAGCCGCTGCCAAAATTGTAATGGGCGTGATGGTAGCCCCCCGTGAGATGCAGGGCAATACCCTGATTTATGGCTAATGAAGCTGTGAGTGTGGTGCCTGCTACTGAATGCAAGGTACGCTCAACTAAGGCTTCACTCCACGGGAAACCAATCCGTCTTAGCGCCGCTGTTGGCAAGGTACCCGCGATAAATTGCTCTACATATTCGCGTTGATGCACTTGTATTACATCTTCTGCATTCATGGCCGTTGGTGCGTGGAACTGTGCAGTCGTGGCAATGTGGTTATCGAGTAAGTACTGCCGTAAATGTGCGTATTTAGTGGTGGGAAATCTGTGATGGGGAGGAAGCGCCAGCTTTGAATAGCTGGCGTGATAAACCAGTGGGATCAGAGTCAATATTGACTAAACCTCGTTATCGCAAGTTGTTATAGCTGTGAAATTGCCCAGCTCATAAATTCTTTACGGGTTTTTTCATCCGCTTGTAGCCACCAGTATTGCAACATTTGTTGTGGGTTTGCCCCTGCTGCTTTAGAGGTGTCTACGGGGGCGGTGAGTGATGTTGCGTTAACGGTCGCCGATGTTGTCACGGGTGCTGGTGCAACGGCTACTACTGCTCCAGCGGCACCGGTTGCTGCTGCGGCAGTACCGGATACGTCAACGGCTTGATTACCACTGAAAAGGCGAGAGACGAAGCTTTCTTCTTCTAAATTGGTATTCACCACTTGGTAATTGACGTTGCCTTTGTCACTACGGGTTAATTTGACTTGTGGGTTTTGCGCGTAAACTTTAGGCTTTTTAACGACTTCACCTTCGGCCGCTTGCAGGTAATATTGATGGTCGCCATCAACATCTAAAGTAACGATGAAAGGTGCTGACTTAACAAAGGTTTGGCTGTCACTAAAATCATCCTCTACCATTTCATGATAACGAATGGCGATTTTGTGAGTGCCGGGGGCCAATTCTAAGCTGCTTTTATGATTGAATACGCTCGACTCGACTTTTTTACCATCAAGAGCAAGGTACTCAAATGACATAGGAATGTTCAGATCTGCAGCGAAGGCTGAGGCAGATCCGAGTAATACTAGCAGGCTGCTAATTGGCAAAAGTGATTTCATTGTTACTCCTTAACGGTTATTACTCTGATACGGGCGTTCGAATATTTGAATGCGATCTTCTATATAACTAATAGCTTGCCTGCATTTCCCTAGACGACGATGCATCAAAAGGATGTCATTTTGCAATTTTATTTTGTCAGCACTATGACAGTTTTCAAGTTTTGATTCCATTTCTTCAATTTTTTGTTCAAATTTTTTCGCCCAATTCAGATGTTTGTTCAATTCTTCGTAGATCTCATGACTATTTTGCATCACGTTATTGGCGATCCAATCGAAACCACTGGCTTGGTGAGACTGATTCTGGCGCTGGGCAAAACGGGCACGGCTACTGGCACGCTGCTGAGTTTTAGACTTAATGTCAATAGAAGTGGTCAGCAAGGCCCGTTTGACTGCGGTAAATCTATCTTGGATCCGCTCACAGCTCAGGGCAATGGTCTGGGGTGCGAGTTTAAGCTTAATTTGTTTTTCGAGCTGCATAATACTGCTACGAATTTGTTCAATACAGGGGCCGAGTTGGGCGCCGTGTTGGACAAACAGCGAGTGATTAAAACGCTCTGTTTCTTGCAGGAGTTTGCGCTGTGGCGGGGCTAGTCGATTATCGTGTTGCAGCACTTCTTGTTCTAAGGCTTTAAGCTGATTCTTCAGCATCACCATTAATTGTTGGGTGTTCACAACCATGCGCTCCATGCCAAATTCGCTGCAATCATTAGCACGATCAAAATAAACAGTGGGCGGATAAAGGGCATGCCAAATTTAATCGCACAGCGGGCACCGATAAATGAGCCTAACATCATGCACAATCCCATCCACAGACCTATTTGCCACTCTACCTGCCCAAGCCAGCCAAAGATAGTCAGTGCGGTCAAGTTGCTGGTAAAAGTCATCGCACGGGCAAGGCCACAACTGTGCAGTAAAGGCAGTTTATACAAAGAGCCAGATGTGACGGTCCAAAATGCGCCAATGCCTGGGCCTGCAAAACCATCATAAGTGCCTAAAGCCAGTCCCTGTAGCCATTGTTGCTTGGCTGGCGGCTTGCTGGTTGGTACTTGGCAGTTAACGTCTGACATCGCATTGGGGCTGACTAAACTGTAAATGGCGATGCCAATGATCAGCAAGGGTAGGACCTTTTCGAGCCATTGAGTATCGACTAAATAGACTAAGAAACTGCCCAATACCGCGCCGATAAAGGTGGCGATAAAAGCCATGTACCAAAACGAGGGTTTAAAGAGGTGCTTGCGATAATAGGTCCAAGCCGCCATAAAAGAGCCAAAGCTTGCGGCTAACTTATTGGTGCCTAATACGGTATGCGGCGCAATGCCTAAGGTTAACAGTGCGGGGATCGACAATAGGCCACCGCCACCCACGACGGCATCAATGAATCCAGCGATAAGACCTATGACTGCCAACAGGGCCCAATGACTGGGCTCGAGTAACAACTCCAAATTTTAATCCTACTCTATAACACGTCTAAAGGGCGGTAAGGCATCCAGTAAGGACTTGCCATAGCGTTTAGTGACTAACCGCCTATCTAAAATGGTCACTCGGCCATAATCTTGCTCTTTACGCAGTAATCTACCACAACTTTGAATAAGCTTACGTGAAGCATCTGGGATCGTCAGTTGTAAGAAGGGATTACCGCCTTTGACTTTGACATATTCTGCATGCGCTTGCTCAACGGGCGAGGTTGGTACGGCAAAGGGCAGTTTAGTGACGATCAAGTTAGTCAGATAATCACCGGGCAAGTCGAGACCTTCGGAGAAACTGCCGGTGCCAAACAAGATGCTTGGTTCGCCTTTATCGCATTTAGCTTTATGATTTTCTAACAATTGTTGCCGTGGCGCATTGCCTTGGATAAGTAGCTCAGTGGTGAGTTTACCTTCAAGTAATTCAACCACTTTTTCCATCTGCCAGTAGGAGGCGAATAGCACTAAGGTTGCCATTTCACCTTCAATAAGGGTGATGATTTGTTCGGCAAGTTCAGCCGTATAGGCATCATCCGTCGGCTCAGTGCGCATTTTGGGTAAATAAAGAGTCGCATTATTGGGGTAATCGAAGGGCGACTGTAAGGCTAAATAACGACTGCCATCGTTGAGTGATAACCCCACCTGATGTACGAAATGGTCGAAGTTATTGAGTGCGCGCAGCGTGGCGCTACATAAGACTACGCCTGCGGCCTTTTGCCACAGCATAGATTCCAGCATAAAACCGACTTCAATCGGCGAGGCGCTAAACAGATAATCCACTTGTTTACCTGTGATGAGTTCGACCCAGCGCGCCATAGGTGCGCCTTTGTGCTTATCTTCCTTGGCCATCATCCTCCACAATTTCTGCAGGTTTTCGAGCCTTTGCAGCATAAATCCGGTTTCGGCTAATAGTGCTTCGGATTGATGTTTAGGAATGTCGCCATCTTTAATCGCCTCTGCCAGCAGTGACAGCATTTTATTAAACTGCTTGAGGGCAAGATTAGAGGTCACTGCAAGGTTTTCAGCCAGAATGAGTAATGAGTCCGGCAGTTTGCCGTGCTCAAAACGCAGACGGTTTTCAGGATTAGCAAAGTGTTTGGTCTGAGTATCGCAATAGTGGGCCACTTGATTGAGCTGGGCGATAAGATCGCCTAAGTGATCCTGCATCGCCTGCGCGGGGGCAATGATATTGTTGCTTTTTATTTGGTTTTGTAACTTAGCGCAGGTTTTACCAATTTTTTCGAGCCAGTCGCAGGCGCCCCTCAGCGTGGCCTGCGCACTGGAGAAATCCCGCGCCACAATGGGTAAGTGATGTGCCTCATCGATAACATAAAACACGTCTTCGGGATTGGGCAAAATCACGCCGCCACCTAGCTCTAAATCGGCGAATAACAAGCTGTGGTTGGCGATGAGTACGTCCCAAGTATCGACATCTTCGCGGGCTTTATGGAACGGGCAATTTCTGTGGCTGGCGACTTGGCGATGACAGCTGTGTTTGTCGCAGGCGATTTGTTGCCACAGGTGATCGGGCAGCGGCACGGCTAAGGTGTCGATTTCGCCGTTCCAGCGACCTTCGTTATAGTCTTTTAACAGGCCGTGCATCATAGCCACTTGGCTATTGTCTGGTTTAGTTTGCCACATGGCCATTTGTGTACTGTTGTCGTCACCGATGAGCATCGCCAGTTTCGATAGACACACATAACGTTGTCGACCTTTAACTAAGCCAAAGCGGAAATTTAAGCCGGATTGCTCAAGGAAGAAGGGCAAGTCTTTATGCAGTAATTGCTCCTGCAAAGCGACGGTTGCGGTAGCGATGCAGACCTTTTTCTTGCTTGCTAATGCCAGTGGAATGGTACCGAGGATATAAGACAATGATTTACCGATCCCAGTGCCTGCTTCGACCACAATTATGCGCCTATCTTTATCATAGTCGCCGGCGAGGGTCTTAGAGATTTCCGCCACCATATAGTTTTGTTCGCGGCGCGGCCTAAAATTAGGCAAGGCGGTAGCAATATCCTTATAGATGGCGCGGATCTGGGTTTTTACATTGTCAGGTAACATGCGTCACTACTTTATCGAATTAATGCTGTACATAATAACAGTGATTGCATAGCCTAAGAAACTTTTCTGCCATTTGGCGGCATTTAAATTGAGAAACCATCTAAATTGACTAGCTATGCGATTTGGGAACCCATGCGATGAAGTCAGAGGCTACCGCGGCCGTTAGTGTACAAGGTCGAGTCTTAACACGCCATGCGATTCATCGTCATGGGAGTTTAGTGTTGCAGTATTATCTGGCTACCGCCCAAGGCCCTGTGCTGGTGGAAGTGCAAGGCACTGAACACATTTGTTTTTGTCATCAAACTGATGTCACGGCTTTGCAGTTGCAAACTCCGGGTCAAGCATTGCGGTTTGTACCGTTAGCGCTCAAAAGCTTTAAAGGCGGCGCAGTCAGTGGTGTTTATGCTAAATCGAGCAACAGCTTACGTACCTTACAGCGCATCGCTAAAGATGCCGACATCCCCTTATTTGAAGCCGATATTCGCCCTGAACAGCGTTATTTAATCGAGCGGTTTGTGGCACTGGATGTGGCGTTTTTAGGGCATTTCTCTGCGCCGAGTAACATACACGCGCCGACTAGCGACAGTTTTGAGGCTAATTCGCTGCCTGTGTTTATCGCCGAGCGTGCTAAGAGTATTGCCCCTTTAACGGCTGTACATTTGCGCTGTATCTCACTGGATTTTGAATGTAGCTTTGAGGGTTTACTCTATTCGGTTGCACTATATGGTCAAGATAGTGGCCGAGACGGTGAGCAAGATAGCCTCAAGCAGACTTATGAAAAAGTGATTATGGTGGGTGAGGCTGAATCAAACTCTCCCGAATATATTGAATGGGTGGCCGATGAAGCTGCACTCATTCATCGATTAATCGCATGGTTCCATGAGTTTGATCCTGACTTTGTCATAGGTTGGTCAGTGGTGAGTTTTGACCTCGCGCTATTGTCACGCCGTGCATTATTACATCGTATTCCGCTCACCATTGGCCGCGGAGGGGCAAAGCTTGAGTGGAAAGTCGATAATAAATTTCGGCCAGAAACCTTAGTTTTACCGGGCCGTGTGGTACTCGATGGTATCGATTGGCTCAAAGCCGCTTTCTATCATTTTGAGCGGTTCTCGTTAGAATTTGTGTCACGGAAATTATTGGGTGAAGGCAAGGCCATTCATAACGTGGATAATCGCGTTGAAGAAATTGATCAGCTGTTTAAGACCGATAAACAAGCCTTAGCGCATTACAATCTTACCGATAGCCGCCTAGTGTGGGGTATTTTTACTCACACTCAATTGTGGGATTTTGCCCTCGCGCGTGCCGAACTGACAGGTTTAGAACTGGGGCGGGTAGGGGCTTCGGTGGCGGCATTTAATCATTTGTATTTACCCCATCTACATCGAGCAGGTTACGTCGCACCCTATGCTCCTGCGAGTGATGGGATCGAAAGCCCCGGCGGCTATGTGATGGATTCTGTACCGGGACTTTATAAGCACATCTTAGTGTTCGATTTTAAAAGTCTGTATCCCTCCATTATTCGTACCTTTTTGATTGACCCTAAGGGATTAATTGAAGGTTTGCGATTGCCCGAGTCTGAATGTGTTGCGGGGTTTCTCGGTGGGCGTTTTAGTCGGCAACAGCCCATTTTACCTAAGCTTATCCAAACATTATCTGAGCAGCGCGAAAAGGCCAAAAGTGAGCACAATGCGCCTTTATCCCAAGCGATAAAAATTATCATGAACTCGTTGTATGGGGTTTTAGGTTCTCAAGGTTGTGTTTTCCACGATGCAAAGTTAGCAAGTTCGATCACTATGCGCGGTCATCAAATCATGAAACAAACCCGCGCATGGATAGAAGAGATGGGCTATCAAGTGATTTACGGCGATACGGATTCGACCTTTGTCTGGCTTGGTAGCGAGCCTGATCTCTCAGACATTAACGCCTTAGGTAACACTCTGGCGCGGGAAATTAATGCTAAGTGGCAGGCTAAGATCGGTGAAGATCATCAAGTTGAGAGTTTTCTCGAGTTACAGTTTGAACGCCACTATGAGCAGTTTTTTATGCCGACCTTAAGAGGGTCGTTAGAAGGCAGTAAAAAACGTTATGTTGGCGCGTGGCGTAATGCGAGCGATGAACTTGAGCTTACCTTTAAAGGTATGGAGCAAGTGCGCAGTGATTGGAGCTCTTTAGCGCGCAAAGTTCAAGAGTCACTCTATGAACGGATGTTTAACCAAAGGGATATCCGTGTTTATTTGGCCAGTGTGTTTGAAAAGCTGCTTGATGGTGAGTTGGATGATGATTTGGTATTTCGCAAACGAATGCGACGCAATATTGAAGATTACACGGCTAAATCTTCTCCCCATGTTAAAGTCGCTCAACAATTATGCGACTTAACAGGAGATGCCTCTTTTGGCAAGCGTGGGGCGCAGATTGATTATCTGATTACTGCAAATGGACCGGAATCCTTACTGTACAGAACGTCACCAATTGATTACCAATACTACATTGATAAGCAAATTGGCCCTATTGCCGAGCCTGTTTTTTCGATAATGAAACTAAACTACATGGATATTGCATCAAAGCAGTTGCTGTTAATATAGTGTTTTTAATGTTCTTTATGTGTTGCGCAGGGTGGCTAATGTAGCGTTTTAACCTGTTTTGTAGAGGTTAACTGGTTTGTTTTTGTGATGTTAATCGACATATTCTTTAGGTTTAGCTTTGAGGGAATATTGAAAGTTTGCTACCCTTTAAGAGGAAATTGTAAGGAAATATAACAACGGAATGACGTTGACAGAACATAAACAAAAAAGGTTAAGCACCAAATGAACAAGACGTTAGTAGCAACTGCGCTTGCAGCAATTTTTTTAGTTCCATCAGTCTCAGCTATCGAGATCTATAAAGATAATAAAAATGCCGTAGAAATCGGTGGTTTTATTGATGCACGCGTGATCAACACTCAAGGGGAAACAGAGGTTGTTAACGGCGCATCTCGCATTAATTTTGGTTTTAATCGTGAGTTGACTGACGGTTGGAAAGCATTTGCTAAGTTGGAATGGGGTGTGAACCCTGTAGGTAGTAGCGACATCGTTTATAATAATCGCTTCGAATCTGTTCAAGAAGAGTTCTTTTATAACCGTTTAGGTTACGCTGGTCTGTCCCATGACACTTATGGAACACTGACTATTGGTAAGCAGTGGGGCGCTTGGTACGATGTCGTTTACAACACTAACTACGGTTTTGTGTGGGACGGTAACACTGCAGGTGTTTACACTTATAATAAAGATGATGGCGCGGTAAACGGTGTTGGTCGTGGTGATAAAACAGTTCAATATCGCAATGCATTTGGTGATGTAAGCTTTGCAGTTCAAGCACAGTTGAAAAACAGCAGCTTCTATACCTGTGATACAACGGATGATATTTCACAAGCTCAGTGTCAAGCGAACTGGGAAAGCGGTGATAAAGCGGCTCAACAAGTAGAATACAATTATACTTATGGTGGCGCGCTGACCTATAAAGCCACTGATATGCTGACCTTAACTGCGGGTGTTAACCGCGGTGAGTTTGATGTGAGTTTTGGTAACGGCGAACAAACCACAGCGGTTGATCTTATCTACGGTGCGGGTATCACTTGGGGTAACTTCGATAGCAATGGCTTATACGCTGCTGCAAACGTCAACAGACAAGAAAATCATGACACAGACAATATTGGTCGTTTGATTAAAGACGCCTATGGTATTGAAAGTTTAGTTTCTTACAAGTTTGACAATGGATTACGCCCATTCATTTCTTACAACGTGCTTGATGCCGGTAAAGACTATGTCATTCAACCTAACTTTAATGCCGATCCTAACGATGAGTTCAAACGTCAGTTTGTCGTGGTTGGTTTGCACTTTGTATGGGACCCAAACACAGTGCTTTACGTAGAAGCACGTAAAGATTACAGCGATTTTACCAGTGCAGATAAAGAACAAGAAGCTAGAATGGCGCTTTCTGAATCTGACGGCGTTGCCATTGGTATCCGTTACACACTTTAAGTTTCCAGTTTCTATATAGTAGAAACCACTGTTTTAACAAAAAGCCAGTCAGCAATGACTGGCTTTTTGTTTTTAACGATAAGTCAATTTGTAATAAAAAAACATTGTGTATTTTTTGTTTGTATTTAGTTATCTTTTTGTTGATTAAATGTCTCTCATATGATTTTATGCTTCCGCAGCACTTCGGAATGTTTAAGGTGCCCTTGTTTAAAACTGCTTATTAAATAAGCAAATTATAATAAAAACATGATTTTCCCGGGAGATTGACAATGCATAAAAAAAACTTGATAGCAAAATCTGTGCGCTTTGCACTGATTAGCGGTGTGACTGCTACGGTATTAAATGTACCTTTTACATTTGCAGATGATAAAGATGGAGCAAAAGTTGAGCGTATAGCTGTAACTGGTTCGCGAATTAAACGCGCAGATATGGAAACTGCTAGTCCTCGGTGTTTTTCAAGGTAGTTGGCACTCTTTACTTAAATTTTAAGCTGCATTTCTTGTTTCAGTTTCAGACTCTTTTTCTGGGTTCAACACTACCTCACCGATAACGTCACAGTTCCTTATACCGTTTGGCCAGCGTTTAGGGTTTCTTGATCTTGCTTCTTCTAGTACCTCCTTACGCTTAGATAAAATCGCTTTATCTTGCATCGCATGTCGCTCACTCGGTGATACAAAATTGAGCTTACTGTG
>NZ_JAKKRK010000038.1:0-52247 GCF_025654545.1 Shewanella sp. SM20
TGGTGTGCCACCCTGGCGTTCTAGTTTTAACTGTCTCACCCATTTATCCATAGTGGACTTACCTACGTTCATCGCCTTTGCAGCTTCGATGATGCTATGGTTTTTATCGAGGACTAATTGGGCTGCTTCAAGTTTGAATTCAGCACTAAATGTTTTTCTGGTTGTCGATCTCATGTGTTCACCTAAAGTCATCTACGAGGTAATAATATCACCTCTATTTAGGTGGCCAAAATTAGTGTGCCACTACACAACGCCAGCCTACTCTATCTGCCAGAGTTTTTTTTGTAGCTTGGGTAAAATCATCTCTATTTGTAGCCAAAGGGCTTTCCTCATACACCTGCAATTACTACATTTAGCAACCTATAGCAAAATGATGAACGATAATCCAGATTATATTATTAGCACTTGATGCGTGGCAGGCTGTGCCATTTTGTTGAGTATTGCGGCGTTAGAAACTCTCGCCGCATTGCCCATTTTTGCTTTGTGCCTTGCGCCGCAAGAAATAGCGTGTCCCTTCCATATTTGTCATTTAACCGATCAAGGATATTCATCAATGCTGGATTGGCCTTGGAAGCGTTAAAAAGGTCTAGCTTGCAGTTCTTCTCGCTGGTTAGGTCGAGCAACCCAACGCCGATTTTGTAATATCTAACGCCGTCTCTGAAAAGCGCCGAAGCACAAAAGTTGGGACAGGCACAAATCTGCCGGGATTTACAGCCAACACAGAAGTTACAGGAGTTCACCTCCCCTCGGAGTTGCCGCAGGGCGAATAGACAAATTGCGTGAGTCTTGCCATGGATGGCAAGCTAGCTTTCGCAGGTGCAGGGACGCATCCTTCGGAAGCGATAGCGAATTTGGCAATGAGCCCAAGGGGCTTTCAACTCCGTTGGGGCGTCTTGGAGCATCCAAGGAGGATAGGACGAGCAGTCCTCCTTGGTCGGGTGTGGGGTGAAGGCCCACGACTTTGATTCACCTCGGCCGTAAGGCCGCAATTTCTTCCGAAAGATCGGACAGGCATAATTCTTTCTGAATTTACAGTCCATACAGCATCGACAGGAGTTCACCATCCCCTCGGAGTTGCCGCAGGGCATTTGCGTTCGTTGCGTGAGCGAGGCATGGATGCCGAGATAGCGTCAGTCGAATCAGGGACGAGCGTCTGACGCGATAGCATAAGGACGCTAAATGCCCAAGGGGCTTTCAACTCCGTTAGGGGCGTCTTGGAGCATCCAAGGAGGATAGGACGAGCAGTCCTCCTTGGTCGGGTGTGGGGTGAAGCCCCACGATCTTGATTTATCTTGGCCGCTAGGCCGCAATCAATATAGCATTGTGCTAAACAGCACGAATATCAGGCAGAGGGTTGAAGCCCCACGACGTTAAACTTCTCGGCCATTAGGCCGCAATTTCTTCAGCGGTAAAGCCGCATCAAAACTCAATTGTCGCATTCCGCGACAACAAAAAAGCCACTGTGGTCAGTGGCTTTCATCTGAAAAATCAAAATCTAAGCGATTCGGCTTAGTCCAGATTGGGTTCTTCACTGTAATCGATACCATGGTAGCTTAGGCAAGCGTCCACTTCATTGGCGCTACCTAAAATCACTGCTACACGTTGGTGAATTTGTGTTGGTTGAATATCCAAAATGGTTTCATAACCGGTAGACGCCTTACCGCCAGCTTGCTCGACTAAGAGGGCCATTGGGTTGGCTTCGTACATTAAACGCAGCTTGTATGGCTTTTTCGGATCTTTATTGTCGGTTGGGTAAGTAAAAATACCACCGCGAGAAAGTACGCGGTGCACGTCACCCACCATGGCGGCAATCCAGCGCATGTTAAAGGATTTTTCGCGAGGGCCAATTTTACCGAGCAGTAAATCGGCAATATAGGTCTGCATTGGCGCTTCCCAAAAACGTTGGTTCGACATGTTAATGGCAAACTCTTGGGTATCTGGGCTAATGCTCATGGCGGCGTTAGTCAGTAAAAACTCATTGGTTTCTGGGTGCAAAGTAAAGAGTTGCACGCCTTGGCCTGTGGTTAATGCCAGCATGGTCGATGGACCATAAAGGACATAACCTGCGGCTAATTGCGCACGGCCAGATTGTAAAAAGCTAGTTTCAGTCAGCTCGCCAGCAGGCGCGGGCAGGACGGAGAAAATGGTGCCGACTAACGAGTTGATATCGATATTAGATGAGCCATCTAGCGGATCGAAACACACCAGGTATTGACCATTTTGGCTGACTTCAACCACATGATCTTCTTCTTCCGACGCCAAACCGCGCACTGTACCGTCAGCTTTTAATGCATCTTTGAGCATGTCGTTGGTGATGATATCCAGTTTTTTCTGGGTTTCACCTTGGACGTTTTCTTGCTCAGTCGCGCCTAACACGCCCGCAAGTGCACCGTGGCGAACGGCATGGCTAATGGCTTTTGAGGTGTCGGCTAAGGTTAAAATTAGGTGGGAGAGGGAGTCGTTCACTGCCTGTGAGGTCAGGTGCTGGGCCAGAGTCTGCATGTTATGTCCTTTAGAGGTTCAACAATGAGGTCAATTTCGTTATTTGCCGCGAATGATAACTCAGTTAGTCGACAATTTCAGCGATGTTGCTGATGCTTTTAGCGAATATTGGGGCTTTTTGGGATTATTTGGATTGAGCTTGGCGCAAGGGCCTAATTTGTATCGGCATATTGCATGCTCTTTCTATTTATAGGCGGCCTCTGGCACAATGTCGGCTTGTTTTTAATCGCTGACATCTTAGGCGATTATGCTCCCAAGGAATAATAATGATTAAAAATAGGTTAACTTGGTTCCCTGCGTGCTCACTTAAGGTGCGCGCCGTTCCCCTACTGATAGCGAGCCAAATGGCCATGATTTCGACAGCTATGTTTTCAATTACCCCAGCTTATGCAATGGAAGGCGGCAAACTGCCACTGACGATTGAGCGAATGAACGCCTCGCCCGCCTTAGCGGGCACCAGTCCTCGAGGTTTGAAATTGTCACCCGATGGTCAGCGTGTCACTTATCTTGCGGGCCGTAAAGACAATCAAAACTTTTATGATCTCTGGCAGATGGATGTAAAGACGGGTAAATCTAGCCTATTGCTCAATGCCGATAAGTTGGCAAGCAATGAATTATCCGATGAAGAAAAAGCCCGCCGCGAGCGCCAACGTATTTATGGCGAAGGCATTATGGAGTACTTCTGGGCCGATGATAGCCAAGCGCTATTAATTCCGGCTGCTGGTAATCTGTATTATTTTTCATTAGTGGATAACAGTGTCAGCCAACTTCCCATTGGCGAAGGGTTTGCCACAGATGCGCGCCTATCGCCCAAGGGACATTTTGTGTCTTTCGTGCGGGACCAAAATTTGTATGTGTTAGATCTGGCAACCAAAAAACTCCAAGCTATGACGAGCGATGGCGGCGGGGCGATTAAAAATGCCATGGCCGAGTTTGTCGCTCAGGAGGAAATGGATCGCATGACAGGTTATTGGTGGGCGCCCGATGAATCGGCCATCGCCTTTACCCGTATTGATGAGTCCGGTGTCGAACAAGTAACCCGTAACGAAATCTATGCTGATGGTATTAAACTTACTGAGCAGCGCTATCCCTATGCCGGCAAAAACAACGTCGATATCGCCCTCGGTGTGGTCACGTTAAAAAATAAGGCTATCAATTGGGTGACCCTGCGCGAAGAGAACAGCGCAGACAAGAGCAAAGATATTTACCTGCCGCGGGTCGATTGGTTGCCCGATAGCAAACATTTGTCGTTCCAGTGGCAGAGCCGCGATCAACATCAGCTCGATTTACAGTTAGTGGCGTTAGATGCGCTTACTAAACCAAAAATCTTAGTGAAAGAACGCAGTAACGCTTGGGTGAACCTCAATAACGATCTGCACTTTTTAAAACAGCAATCGGCTTTTATTTGGGCATCTGAGCGTGACGGCTTTAATCATCTGTATCTTTTTGACTTAAAAGGCAAACTTAAAACCCAATTGACTCAGGGCGAGTGGGCTGTCGATGCGTTGGAATACATAGATGAAACCGCTGGTTGGGTATATTTCACTGGCCGCAAAGATACGCCAATCGAGAAACAACTTTATCGCGTGCCTTTAGCGGGTGGCAAGGTTGAGCGGGTAAGCAAGCAAGCGGGCATGCACGATCCTGTGTTTGCCGACAATCAAAGCGTGTATCTGGATTATTTCAATAGCTTATCTCAGCCACCGCAGATCAGTTTACACGGTGACAAGGGCCAGCAACTGGCTTGGGTTGAGCAAAATGAAGTCAAGCAAGGCCATCCTTTATATGAATATGCGGGTCTGTGGCAACTCCCTGAATTTGGTGAACTGAAAGCCGAAGATGGCCAAGTGTTACAAACCCGTTTATTCAAACCTGTGCCGTTTGATGCAAGCAAGAAATACCCTGTCGTTGTGCGGGTTTACGGTGGGCCGCACGCACAGTTAGTGACCAACAGTTGGAGCGAGCAGGACTACTTTACCCAGTATCTTGTGCAACAAGAGTACGTAGTATTCCAATTAGATAACCGCGGCAGCGCCCACAGGGGCACAAAGTTTGAGCAAGTGATTTACCGTCATTTGGGTGAAGCTGAAGTCAAGGATCAAAAAGTGGGAGTGGACTATTTACGGAGTCTGCCATTTGTCGATGCCGATAATGTAGCGATTTACGGCCACAGCTACGGCGGTTACATGGCCTTGATGAGTTTATTTAAGGCGCCGGATTACTTTAAAGCCGCGATTTCGGGTGCACCTGTAACCGACTGGCGCTTGTATGACACCCATTATACTGAGCGTTACTTAGCCCATCCGGAGGGGAATGAAAAAGGTTATGAAGCCAGCAGTGTGTTCCCTTATGTGAAAAACTATCAAGCGGGTTTGTTGATGTATCACGGCATGGCCGATGATAACGTCTTGTTTGAAAACAGCACTCGGGTTTATAAGGCGTTGCAGGATGAGGGCAAACTGTTCCAGATGATCGATTATCCTGGATCTAAACATTCGATGCGTGGCGAGAAAGTGCGTAATCACTTATATCGCTCACTGGCAGATTTCCTCGATAGGCAGTTGAAAAACGCCAAATAGTAGGCATAAAAAAACCAGATCCTAGGATCTGGTTTTTTGTGAATCGATACTTATCAAACCAATTAATGCGGATGTCGCTTAGCGGGCGATTAGCCTTCTAAGTTACCGCAAAAACGATAGCCTTCACCGTGAATAGTCGCGATGATTTCTGGCGTATCTGGCAAGCTTTCGAAATGCTTACGGATACGACGGATAGTCACGTCTACAGTACGATCGTGTGGCTTAAGTTCACGGCCAGTCATTTTCATCAGTAGATCGGCACGAGTCAAAATTTTGCCTGGGTTTTCAACAAAGTGCAGCATAGCGCGGAACTCGCTACGTGGCAGTTTGTAAGATTCACCCTGTGGGCTCACTAATGAACGGCTGTTGATCTCTAAGCTCCAATCATTGAAGCGGTAGTATTCTACTGAGCTCTTTTCTTCGACTTCAGCGCCAGCGCTGTTGACACGAGTCAGAAGGTTACGAGCACGAATCGTTAATTCACGTGGGTTGAACGGCTTGGTAATATAATCGTCCGCGCCAATTTCAAGTCCAAGAATTTTGTCGACTTCGTTGTCACGACCTGTCAGGAAGATAAGACCGATGTTGTTGATTTCACGTAGTTCACGTGCCAACAATAGACCATTCTTACCTGGCAAGTTAATGTCCATAACGACCAAGTTAATTTTGTTTTCCTGCATAGCCTTATGCATTTCTGCGCCATCATTGGCCTCAGTTACCACATACCCTTCTGCCTCGAAAATACTTCTCAGCGTGTTACGGGTAACGGCTTCATCTTCAACGATCAGAATGTGCGGATTTTGCATATTATTTACCTAAATTTTAATCAGTTTATACTAACCAATAAGAGCAACTTACTTCGGGCTCTTATATTCATAAAAGCGTTGATACTTCCTTGAACTGCTTTGTGCTCAAAAGGAAAATCTTTACGGTGACATCTATATCTGGATGTAGATTAAGTGCACGTTTAAGTGTAATACGAGAAAACGTAATCAGTACCAACTTCGATAAGCAATAGTTAGAATAAGTTCCTTAACTATTGTTTTTTTTAAATGTTTAAAAGACAAATCAAATGTAGAACAGATTTTAAACAGATGCCCGGTCAGTTCACGTTACTTTAAGCGATATATGTAACAAACTGTATTGAACGATAAGCATCTTGCTCAATCTGTTTCAACTCACCAGTACGTACATTGTACTCGTTTTAGTCATTTGTTAACAAATGAAATGTTAACAAATTTTAGGTGAGCAGGGGTTTTTACCATGATATTTACTTTAGCTATTGATTAGTATAACTAATGTATTTCTTATTCCTGTGAGCCAGTTCACGCCTCTTTGGATTTTACAATCACTCTGCTACACTAGCTTGGGTTCATTTTTCGACTAGACTACCAATGGACAATACGACTCAAAATTTGTGGCAATGTTACCAAGCGCCGTTGTTTTTGCTGACTCAAGCATTATCCTGTGATTTTTCCTTTGCTGTTATTACCGCTCATAATCCCGCTTCAAAGCTTCTCTCTCCTAGCCAAAACCGTTTACTCGATCGCCAACTTCTTCGTGAAATTGAATTACTCGGTAGCCCTTATCGTGCTTTAGTGGGCGCCGCACCGGATTTATCCCACATGGAAAAAAGTTGGGCCGTGTTTATCGATAGAACGATGGCATTGCAATTGGGTAAGAAATTTAATCAATATGCGATTTATGTTGTCGAACAAGGGGATGTGAGCTTAGTGCCTTGCACCTTGGATGGACATGATGAAGTGTGTTTAGGCAAATTTAGAGATTATGTGCAGCTGGTATACGAGCTACCCGATTTGAACATTTAGTTGTTTTCAAAAGATTTTATTTAAATTGTTCATTTGTTATGAAATTAGCATTGACTTCATTAGGGGTTTATTGCTACTTTTTTCGTCCCTTTCCTAGGAAAGGAACAGAAGAGGAGCGTTAACTAGGTAGTCGGTCAGAGGAGCACAAACTCCAGCGATGACTGATGAGGGAGATTAACGCCGAGGCATAGATATGGTTGCTGCATGTTTATGTCGGTCGCTCAGGCTGAATCCTGACGATTGTCACCTGTAATTGGTGGAGAGCTTCTGGTGACGATTGCTGTTTCCCTTCTTTTGGGGTGCGTTATCATTGAGCACCAGGCTCTTCGAACGAAGTCAGTTCGGAGTGTGATCATGTTAGTTAATCAATATCTTATTCAATCTGCATTTATTTGTTGCCCTACGTGTTTCACGGAGGTGCGCTAATGTCCCTCGTTGTCGCAAAATTTGGTGGCACCTCAGTCGCCGACTATAACGCTATGAATCGCTGTGCCGACATAGTGTTAGCTAATCCTCATTGTCGTTTAGTCGTGGTCAGCGCTTCGAGCGGCGTGACGAATCTACTAGTGGAATTGACCCAAGAAGCCATCAACGACGATGGCCGATTACAGCGATTAAAACAAATTGCCCAAATTCAATATGCGATTTTAGATAAGCTCGGTCGTCCTAACGATGTGGCCGCCGCATTAGATAAATTATTGAGTCGCATGTCGGTATTGAGTGAAGCGCTCGCATCACAACGCAGCAAAGCGACCATGGATGAGTTGTTGTCCCTCGGTGAGCAATGTTCTTCGGCGTTGTTTTCGGCGGTGATCCGCGAGAAAGGTGTCAACTCAAGTGCCTTCGATGTGCGCCGAGTATTACGTACTGACAGCCACTTTGGCCGCGCTGAACCTCAGGTTGAACAGATTGCGACTCTAGCTCGTGATTATCTACAGCCACTGTTAGTGGAACAAGTGATTGTCACGCAAGGCTTTATCGGTGCCGATGAAGCCGGTCAAACGACCACGTTAGGTCGTGGTGGTAGTGACTATTCTGCTGCACTGTTAGCTGAAGCGTTACGCGCCTCAGCGGTAGAGATTTGGACCGATGTCGCTGGGATTTATACAACAGATCCTCGCCTTGCGCCCAATGCCTTTCCGATTGCAGAGATCAGTTTCAATGAGGCTGCCGAGATGGCGACCTTTGGTGCCAAGGTATTGCATCCTGCGACTATTCTTCCTGCCGTTCGTCAGCAAATTCAAGTGTTTGTGGGTTCAAGTAAAGAGCCTGAAAAGGGCGGAACTTGGATCCGTCATCAAGTGGAAGATGCGCCCGTATTCCGCGCTGTGGCTTTGCGCCGCGATCAAACCCTATTAAATCTTCACAGCTTGCAAATGTTGCATGCTCAGGGCTTTTTAGCGGAAACCTTTGCGACATTAGCGCGACATAAGATCAGTGTGGATTTGATTACCACATCAGAAGTGAATGTGTCTCTAACCCTCGATAAAACTGGTTCAGATTCGAGTGGTCAAGGTCTGCTGAGTGAGGCATTGCTGCAAGAATTATCACAGCATTGTCGGGTGCGAGTTGAAGATGGATTGGCCTTAGTGGCAATTATCGGTAATCGTATTGCGACGACACCGGGTATCTGTCGCCGTGTATTTGAAGTGTTAGAGCCACACAATGTGCGGATGATTTGCCAAGGTGCCAGCCCACATAATCTGTGTGTGTTAGTGGCCGAAGCGGAAGCGGCGCAAGTGGTTAAATCGCTGCATCAAAATCTGTTCGAAGGCGTTTAGTATGTTGCCGACAACATCGTCTCTGCAAATCGGGGAGCTTGCCGCAGGGCAAGCACTCACTTTGCCTATCTACCATTTCAAGCCGAGTGACGATAAGGCAACTGGCCCCAAAGTGTATATTCAGGCCAATGTCCACGGTGCTGAAGTACAAGGTAATGCGGTGATTTATCAGTTGATGAAGCAGCTTGAACACTGTGATATCCGCGGCGAAATCACCTTAGTGCCATTGGCGAATCCACTCGGGATCAACCAAAAAAGTGGTGAGTTTACCCTTGGCCGATTTGATCCTATTACGGGCGCGAATTGGAATCGTGAGTATTTGAATCATGCAATCGATTTGCCGACTTGGTATGGCGAACATGCCAAGCTGAGTGATAGCGAGCTGCTCCAAGCCTATCGCAGTACTTTGGTTGAAGCCTGTCAGCAAAAATTGCGTCATGAATGGGGCATCACCACGGGTCATAGACTTGCGGTTAACCTGCAGATTATGGCCCATGGCGCGGATATAGTGCTCGATCTGCACACAGGTCCTAAGTCTTGTAAGCACTTGTATTGTCCTGAATATGACTTAGCTGCTGCGCAGTTTTTGTCGATCCCTTATACGCTCATTATCCCCAATGCCTTTGGTGGCGCCATGGATGAGGCTGCGTTTTGTCCTTGGTGGCAATTGAGTGATTTTGCAAAATCAAAAGGGCGCGATTTAGGAGTTGCAGTGTCAGCGTTAACGTTGGAATTGGCGAGCCAAGAGCGCGTCTGTCTTGAGGATGCACTAGTTGATGCACAAGGGATTTTGGCATATTTAAGCCACCGAGGAGTGATTGCTGAAACCGTTGCGCCCGCTAAAATGCAGCGCTTTGGTTGTTACCTTAAGGACTATAAAAAGTATCACGCGCCAAGTGCTGGATTAGTGGAATACCTCGCGCCTGTGGGTGAACCACTGGCTGCGGGGCAGCCCTTAGTCAATTTACTGCGAATGGATTTATACGGTACGGCGGATGAGCTAAAAACGGTTAGTTTGCCGCAGGACTGCGTGCCGATTTTGCACTTTGCTTCGGCGTCAGTGCACCAAGGAACTGAGCTTTATAAAGTGATGACCAATGTGTTTGAGTTGCCGACATTCCAGCCTAAATCATAAAAATTAGCTCGTAAGCATTAGCTCATAACAATTAGCTTAAGGGACTGAGAGAAAACAACGCCAATCCTAATCGATTGGCTTTGTTGTTTTAAGGTGGCTATAACCACTTAAATCGATAAAACAGCGCCATTTGCAGGGCGACGAGTGAGATTAATATGCCGCAGAAGGTGGCGAAGGCCCAAGTGTTGTCCGCGCCCGGTATCCCGCCAATGTTGACCCCAAGTAAGCCTGTTAAAAAGCCTAGCGGTAAGAAGATTGCTGACACTAAGGATAAGAAATATAAGCGTTTGTTGAGTTGCTCCGATTGCTGACTGAGTAATTCTTCTTGAGTTACATTAGCCCTATCGCGCAGGGCATCGAGATCTTCAATGGTGCGGATAAGTTTATCGTTTGTTTCCCTCAGCTTGAGTCGCTCAGTATCTTTAAATAGGCTAAATTGCTCAGAAATCATTTTCGAGAATGCTTCGCGCTGTGGGGCTAAATAGCGGCGAATGGCCACAGTTTGACGGCGCAGTTCGGCGATATCGGTACGTAAGTCTTTCACATTGCCTGAGACGACTAGCTCTTCTAAATCAGAGAGCTGTTCTTCCAATTTATCAATAAACTCGACTTTACGATTGGTCAGTCGCTCGCAGATTGCGACGATAAAGTCCCCCGTAGTTGTAGGCCCATTGCCCTCAAGGATTAGCTCGGCGACATCTTTGACCGACTGTAACTCGCGATCGCAGGTGGATATGATCCGCTGTTTATCGGCATAGATACGAACGGCCACCATGTCTTCTGGAGCAGAATTGGGGTTGAGGTTGACGCCGCGTAACGCGAGTAATATGCCTTCACCTGTTATCACTGCACGGGGACGAGTGTCTTGGGCGAGTAGGGCATCACTTTCGACCTTAGGCAGACCGCTATTGAGTATCCAGTGGCGTGCCTTTTTATTGCGATAGCGAAGGTGTAACCAGAGTAGGCCATCCTGAGGATCCCATTTTTCGATCTGTTCTAGGCTCAAGGTGGAACCCGCTTGGGCGCCGCTGAGCACTAAACTGTAGATAAACCCTTCGTGCATATCGCATTCCATTTAACTTTCAAAATCATCCAAACAAACTAACTGATTTTGTCATGAAAATGAAGTCAGGACTTATGCTTAACGACATGAGACAAACGTAAATTGACATAAATTTGATGTGCTGAGGGATGCAAGCAACTTAGCCAAGGATAGGTTAAAATTAGCATTAGTAGGCTTAGATCAAAGAGACAATAAAATGGAATACGAATTTCGGCGTAACAGTTTAACTGGCACTTTTTTGGCTAGCTTTAGCATGGATCATGAAGTGCTTGGGCAATGGTTTACGGAAGAATTAGGGACTGAGTTAGCTAAAATTCAGCAAGTGTTGGGTGTGATAAAAGAAATTCAAGCCGATAAACGAGGTTCATGGCGTCTTGTTGGTAATGATTTTACCTTAGAGTTAGAGCGTGAACAGGCCCGAGTCTTTGCCAATACTTTAGGCTTTGAGCAAGAATATGAATTGGAAGAGGCTATGTCACTTTATGATGCTGAGTCAGAAGCTTATTGTGGCCTTGAGGATTTTGAGCAGGCGTTACTGAGTTGGCAGACATTTATCGAGAAAGGTCTGTAATCATTTATTTAATCTCTATTTGATAAAAACATAAAGGCAATCATGGGATTGCCTTTATTGTTTGCGCGATACCAAGCTCATTTTCGTATCTTTAATGATTCAGGTAGCGCACCGACATTTCGGTTCTTGATTTCGCATTGGCTTTACGCAGTAGGTTTTTCACGTGTACTTTAACTGTGCCTTCACTAATGTGTAAATGCTCTGAAATCATGCGATTACTTAAGCCTTCCGCCAGTTGCTGTAGAATTTGCAGCTCCCTTGGGGTTAGGCTCGAAATCCATTCTTGTTCATCAGTCGCATCTTTAAGTTCGTAAAGGTATTCCTCGACTTCATCGCTGATCACCCTGTGGCCAAGCATGGCATTTTTGAGTTTTTCGAGCAGCAAATCTGGCTCAGTATCTTTAAGCAAATAGCCGTCTGCTCCAGCGCGAAGTAAACGGATAACATCCTGTTTTGCATCTGAAACGGTGAGAATTACTATGCGTGAGGTAACACCTTCTTGGCGCATGGCGTTGAGGGTATCTAGGCCTGTCATGCCTTTCATATTCAGATCGAGCAATATGATGTCGGGTTCATCGGTGACCACTGCGGTTAATGCGTCTAAACCACTACCGGCTTCGCCAAATAGGCTGAAGTCAGGATCTGAAGCGATGAGCTGGCAGATGCCTTTGCGCAAGAGGGGATGGTCATCGACCACCAGTACTGAATAAGGTTTACCCATTTGAAGGCTCCTGTTGAGATGGGAAAATAAGCGTCACTCTAGTGCCACTTGACCCTTTGCTGTGCTGCACAAGGTTTAATGGGCTGTTAGGTTTGAGTGCGTCGTCTTGTGCATTGCATCCTTGCTCAGTCGTGGTTGTCATAGCAGGTTTAAATTTCTTTAAATCATTGTCGCTGAACACGACTTTACCTGAAAGCTTACTGGCTCGTTCATGCATTATACCTATGCCAAAATGTTGATCTCGTTCTTTTAAATGTCCAATACCTATGCCGTTATCACAAACATCAATATTGACCATACCCTCGTCATCCTTATAGCAATGGATGTTAATGAGGCTGGCCTCAGCATGTTTGATGGCATTTAACGTCGCTTCTCGCGTGATCTGCAGTATGTGGATGTGCTGCTTTGCCTCTAGCCATTGTGGCGCAAGTTTATAGTCTAAGGTTATCTTTATATTCGTCTTTGTCCTGAGTTGCTCAAGCATAGCCTCTAAAGCACTTTTTAGATCGGGTTCTTTAATTGTGAGCCTAAAGGTGGATAGTAACTCCCTGAGCTGCACGTAGGCAGTGCTTACACCTTCGTTGATTTCGGTTAGCTGCGCCTCAACGATTGGACTGCGGCAACTGCAATCTAAGTTTTTGCGTAATAAGCTAATTTGGATTTTTAGGAAAGATAGCACTTGACCTAAAGAGTCGTGCAGCTCTCGGGCAATTACGCCACGTTCCTCCATTAGCGCCAGTTGCTGTCTTTGCTCTGTGGCATTGTGGATCACGATTGAGCGCGTCAGCATAATTGCGAAATTGTTAAACAAGGCGATATTGGGTGTTTGAGCGGCAATTAACTCTAAATAGCCTAAATTAGCCTGCTCAAATTGCAGTGGAAAACGGGTGCTCTCTTGAGTCATATCTGGCCAGCCGCCATCGGCCTCAATCACTTCTAACTCTTGCTCTGGGTATTGAATGATGAGTCTTAGGTAGTCGAGTGATTCATAGCCTTTTAACTGATTCAGCGCCGCCTTGAGAGCCTTGTAATCGAGTTTATTTGCGTTTAATGTCAGTAGGTTATCATATAAGAATGCCAGTTCGTTGTTGGCCCTTGTCAGCGCTAAGGTTTTTTCTGCTACTTGCGATTCTAAGTTGCCATAAAGCGTCGCGAGTTCCTTAGCCGTTTTTTGTAGGGCATGGGTCAGCGCTGTAAGTTCAATATATTCGGTCTCGGGCATTTCAATTTCAAAATTACCTTTAGAAATGGTATTCGCCGACTCCATCAGTTTTTGCAGTGGGATCACCACTTTCTTCTTTGTAAAACGCACGGCCACAAAAGCGATAATGAGCATGACGCCTAAGCCTAATATTTGGCTGGCGGCAAGGAGCCTGAGTTTAAAGGCGGCGTAGTGCTCCATCTCAAGCACCAGTAAATCTATGGTATCAACAAAGTCCTTCAGTGAGGCGACATAATCGCGGGAGTTTTCTTGTTCTATGTAGTGCTTCATCACCAGCCATTTATCGATGACAAGCTGATATTGAGCGGCAATTTCTGGCGGACTAAACCAACTTTCCGAGGGCTTTAATGTGTCGGAATAGAGCGTATTTTCGAATTCGGTGATTTTATCCTGTGCGGCCTCACTGCCTGAGTTGGCGTAAAACATTAACCGATAGCTTTGCATCCTCAGCGACCCTGAGGCATTAATCGCCTTGGCGTCGCCTAAGCTGTAGGACAAATTGATGATAGCAAAAGTCGATAAACTACTAGAGAGCAGAATAAGTACTAACATTAATCCTAAGATTTTTGAGGTTAGACTACCTCGTTTCATTAATCCGCTGTTCATTTTGATGGCCGCTGTTATGGCACTTTGCAGTGGTTTTTACATTAGAAAATAATGTAATACATTAACAAAAGTATAGAAATGTGAACAACAACACCTTTACATTTTGATCTAGCGCAAACTTCAACCTAGATACCCCCTAAGAGGTATATTTTTAGCAGGGTTAAATCACTAAGTTTGACCATGGAGATGTCGTGATTTACAACAATAATGCAACACGGAGATGAGATGATGAAGAAGATGACAGGTAAGTCCTTTGCACTGAGTGCACTGGTTGCCGCCAGCTTCATGGCAGCGGGCGCAATGGCGAGTGATAAAACAGAGCCTCGCAACGAAGTTTATAAAGATAAATTTAAGAATCAATACAGTAGCTGGCATGATACCGCTAAAAGTGAAGAACTAGTGGATGCACTTGCACAAGATCCTAATATGGTGATCTTATGGGCGGGTTATGGTTTTGCTAAAGATTATAATGCACCACGCGGCCACATGTATGCGGTAACTGACGTGCGCAACACGCTACGTACAGGTGCACCTGCTAATGCGGAAGATGGTCCTATGCCGATGGCATGTTGGAGTTGTAAGAGCCCTGATGTACCTCGCTTGATTGAAGAGCAAGGCGAAGATGGTTACTTCAAAGGTAAGTGGTCAAAGGGTGGCCCTGAAGTGACAAATACCATTGGTTGTGGTGATTGCCATGAAAAAAGCTCTCCAAAGTTACGTATTTCACGCCCTTATGCAGACCGTGCTTTTGAAGCTATAGGTACACCTTTCAGCAAAGCGTCTAAACAAGATAAAGAATCAATGGTATGTGCTCAGTGCCACGTTGAGTATTATTTTGAGAAAACTGACG
Organism: Shewanella sp. SM20; assembly: GCF_025654545.1. Classification (NCBI taxonomy): domain Bacteria; kingdom Pseudomonadati; phylum Pseudomonadota; class Gammaproteobacteria; order Alteromonadales; family Shewanellaceae; genus Shewanella; species Shewanella sp. SM20. Next base: position 14,860 of record NZ_JAKKRK010000038.1, read on the forward strand.
ACAAAAAGAATTTTGTTAAATTCCCTTGGGATATGGGTACAACAGTTGAAAAAATGGAAGTCTACTATGACTCAATCCAATTTTCTGATTGGACACACGCCCTTTCTAAGACACCAATGTTAAAAGCCCAGCATCCAGAGTATGAAACTTGGAAAATGGGTATTCACGGCATGAATAATGTGAGTTGCGTTGACTGTCACATGCCAAAAGTGACCAGTGCTGAAGGTAAGAAGTTTACCGATCATAAAGTGGGCAATCCATTCGACCGTTTTGAAGAAACCTGTGCAACTTGCCATAGCCAGACTAAAGAGTTTTTGGTTGGCGTGACTAATGAGCGTAAAGCCAAAGTCAAAGAAATGAAGTTGAAAGCGGAAGAGCAATTAGTCAAAGCACACTTTGAAGCAGAGGCTGCGTGGAAAGCTGGCGCAACTGAAGAAGAAATGAAACCCATACTGACAGATATTCGCCACTCACAATGGCGTTGGGATTTAGCGATTGCTTCCCATGGTGTTGCAGCTCACGCACCGGATGAAGCATTGCGTATTCTGGGAACTTCGGTAAGTAAAGCTGCTGATGCTCGTGTTAAGTTAGCGCAATTACTCGGTAAAAAAGGCATCACAGATCCTGTTGCGATTCCTGATATCTCTACTAAAGCTAAAGCACAAGCAGCCTTAGGTATGGACATGAAAAAGATGAATGCTGAGAAAGAAGCATTTAAGAAAGACATGTTACCTAAGTGGGATGAAGAAGCGAAAAAACGCGAAGCCACTTATAAGTAGGTTTTAATCAATCGCGGTTGAGTTTTCGATATGAGCTAACCCCTCATGCAAACAAAAGCCCTCGCTGACTCAGCGGGGGCTTTTTTATGGAAAAAAATATCGAGTAATGTCAGGCGTTGCTCATGCTGGCCGAGTGAATACCACGGGCTAAATCGTTATTTAATCAGTTTTAATAACGCCCTAAACCGCTCGCCTTGGGCTTGATGTTGTAATTCAAATAATAGCGATTCCACGTTAGTTAATAGGGCGCCTCTGGCCGTCATCATTTGGATCCCGAGTTGTTTATTCTCAGCACTGCGTGACGATACGCAATCGGCGACTAAATGCACCGAATATTGTTGTTCGATAAGGTCACAACAGGTTTGGTAAACACACACATGGGTTTCAATACCCGCCAGTATGACGTGTTTGCGATTCGTCTTAGTTAATGCCTTTGCAAACGCGTCACAGTGCCAGCCGCTAAAATGCTGCTTGGCAATGGGGGAGCTGGTTTTCGCAAGTAAGGTTTGCAGCTCAGGGCTAGTTGCTCCGAGTTTATCGGGTAGCTGTTCTAACCAGAGTATGGGAATTTCAAATAATTGTGCGCCTTGGATTAAGGTCTGTAGTTGTTGATGCAGCTTGTCACTGTTATCCATGATTTGTGCAAGTTTTCCTTGCACATCGACGATAACGAGAACACATTCTTCTGGTTTTAACATCGGGCCTTCCTTTTGCGCTTGATGATTGTCTTAGTGATGATCTTCGCTTTTGTCTAAGAGCTTGTGTTGTGATGCTCAGATTTCATCTCGTTTTACGCTTACCCCAGTAGACCCTAATTTAACCTTGTTACCAATAGGCCTAAGGTCGAATAGCTGTCGCACTTAAACTGCTCACTAAAAGAGTGCATCGCACCAGTTAGTGCTCGATTATGGTGCGTTTTTAACCTTAAAAAATAGTGTTAAACAATTTAAACCAATAATAATCAATAGATTAAATTGTTGGCCTAATGATTGAATTACCTTTGATACAAGTTAATAACAATCGCGTTTTTTTGGAGGTCAGGATGAAACTAGTCAGCGCTATCATCAAGCCGTTTAAGTTGGATGATGTCCGTGAAGCTATCGCCGGAATTGGTATTGAGGGCATGACGGTGACCGAAGTGAAAGGTTTTGGCCGTCAGAAAGGGCATACAGAGTTGTATCGCGGCGCCGAGTATCAGGTGGATTTTTTGCCAAAAGTAAAACTAGAAATTGCCACTAAGGCTGAAAATCTCGACATGTTGATTGAGGCTATTACCACTGCGGCCCATACGGGGAAAATTGGTGACGGTAAGATCTTCGTCGTTGATTTAGAACATGCTATCCGTATCCGTACGGGTGAACTTGATACTGAAGCGCTATAAGGGGCTGACAATGGAAGAATTAACGAAATTAGGCGGCACAGTCACTGAACTACGCTTTGCACTCGATACCTTTTACTTTTTGATTTCTGGCGCTTTAGTCATGTGGATGGCGGCGGGATTCGCTATGTTAGAAGCGGGTTTAGTTCGCTCTAAAAATACCACTGAAATTTTAACTAAGAACGTTGTGCTGTACGCGATTGCCTGTGTGATGTATCTGTTGGTTGGCTATAACATCATGTATGTGGATAACATTGAAGGTGGCTGGTTACCGTCAATTGGCACCTTAATTGGTTCGCAATCAGCAGATGCGAGCCATGCATTAGAATCTGACTTCTTCTTCCAAGTTGTATTTGTTGCAACGGCGATGTCAATTGTTTCTGGTGCAGTGGCGGAACGGATGAAGTTGTGGGCTTTCTTGTTCTTCTCTGTGGTGATGACAGCGGTTATCTATCCAGTAGAAGGTTATTGGACTTGGGGCCAAGGTTTTATCGCTAAACTGGGCTTTGTAGACTTTGCTGGTAGCGGTATTGTGCATATGACGGGGGCGACCGCGGCGATTGCTGGCGTGATATTGCTCGGTGCGCGTAAGGGTAAATACGGGCCTAATGGCCAAGTGAATCCTATTCCAGGCTCTAACTTGCCAATGGCAACCTTAGGTATGTTTATTCTGTGGATGGGCTGGTTTGGCTTTAACGGCGGATCGCAATTAATGGTGTCGGATGCGGCGAATGCAAGCTCAGTGGCGAAAGTGTTTGTGAATACCAATACTGCAGCGGCTTTTGGTGCCATCTCAGCTCTTATCGTGTGTAAGATGATTTGGGGTAAAGCGGATTTGACCATGATCCTTAACGGTATTTTGGCTGGATTAGTGGCGATTACGGCAGATCCTCTCTCGCCTTCATTGTTAATGGCGGGTGTGATTGGTTTAGTGGCGGGCGGCGTGGTGGTGTTCTCGATTGTGGGCTTAGATCGTATTAAGATCGACGATCCCGTCGGTGCGATTTCAGTACACGGTGTGGCTGGTTTCCTTGGCTTAATGTGTGTGCCATTATCCAATGCCAATGCAACTATTACCGGACAGTTGACGGGCGCAGCGATCATTTTCACTTGGGTGTTCTGCTCATCATTTGCTGTCTGGTATGTGATTAAGATAACCATGGGGATCCGTGTGACTGAGGAAGAAGAATACAACGGTATGGATGCTTCTGACTGCGGTATTGATGCCTATCCTGAGTTTGTTACGGTCAAAAATGCGGGCTGATTAAACTTGCACATTAACGCGTGATTCACCTTGATGCTTAGCTTGGATCGAGGGATAGTGAAGCAGAGCCTAGGCTCTGCTTTTTTATGGGTAATCACTGTGATTGAAGTTTAAGCACAGGGTCATAAGCTTAATTACTGAGCCATTCTGTTTTCTTGCATAAATTAAGGAGTGTTCTATGAGATTGAATATAAAAACAATAGGTCAATTTTTGCGACTAAGTCTTATCGTCATTTCTGGCTGGATATCGGTTTCAGCCTTTGCAGGAGAAGTGATCGTTAATCGCTCAAGTGAGCCTGTCGATGCCTTTGCCGTGCGTGATCAAGTGCTCAAGGATTTTGAATGGCAGGAGTCGCTTCGTCGCCAGCAGCAAATCCAAATTCTGCAGGCTTTACCCTCAGGTTGCGTTACGGTCATGAAACCCTATCGACATTTTACCTGTGGAGAGCATAACTATCGGCCGTATGATTATCAGCAGCGTGAGTTATACATAGAAGTTGACCGACCTTCGCAATAGTTAATTCGTTAAATTATTTGCGATTATTTTCAATCGATCGCGATTATCATTTTTTTGTAACCATTTTATGTCGTCTTTTTCGCCATTTGTAATAAGCTCAAATAGGAGCTAATGGTGTGGGAGGACGTATGTCGAAACTATTCCGAGCCGTATACTTGAGTACGATCTTGAGCGTTGTATTCAGTCAATTGTTTGCTTGTAGCTCGACGACCATTGAGCCTAATCCGTCGGATCTTGAGTCGTTACTTGCCGATTCACTGTTTACCCCTGTGGCCAATATTCCTTCTGTTGCGGATATCTTTTATCTGCCACCCGAGGTCGTGACAGACGTAAAACGTCGCTATGGGATATACACTTTGTCACACAATAACAACATGTTAGCCAATGAATGGTTAGCTAGTTATATCAATGCGAGTCAAACCAATAGCGCTAACATTGATTTTCGATATCAAGATAATCTGACCCAAATTGCCCGTGAAACCTATGCCCAAAGGGCGGGTAATTGCATGTCTTTAGTGGTCATGACTTCTGCGTTAGCGGACATATTGAATGTGAGTGCTGAGTATCAAGATATCGCGATAGAACCCGTATGGGATAAGCAAGGTGATTTTTATTTAATCAATGGGCATGTGAATTTACGCTTACTTCCACCTGAAAACGCACATTCAGTTTATGTGTCATCTACCGCAGTTTTAGTGGACTTTATGCCAGAGCGAGCTCTACGGGGATACGGTAAAACCCAAGTGGATCGGCAGACCTTAATCAGTATGTTTTACAACAATATGGCGGCAGAGTCTTTGGTGAACGGTGATTTAGACAGGGCCTATGCCTTGATCAAAGCGGGTTTAAAAGTCGGCCAGTTTGTTCCTTCACTCAACACGCTCGCCATTATTTACCGGCATAAAGGTGATGAAAAGCGGGCCGAACAGGTTTATCGCTATGCACTCAAGTTTGATGCGAAAAATCTGACAACGCTTTATAACTTAGCCTTGATTTTAGGGGAGCAGGGGCGGCTTGATGAATGGGCCGAAATTAATAAAGTGCTTGAATTAGCGCGAATACGTAATCCCTATTATTACTATGACATGGGGCAGCAAGCCTATGATGAGCATCAATACGATGAAGCCTTGGCTTGGTATCAAAGGGCGTTGGCAAAAGCGGATTATCGTCATGAGTTCTTCTTCGGTTTATCTAAAACCTACTGGGCGCTGGGGGACGAAAAGCGTGCCAAACTGAATATGGATAAAGCCTTGGCTTTGAGCCGAGATGAGTCAGAGCGTCAACGCTATCAGAGCAAGTTACAAGTCATGTTACAGCATTAGCATTTGCCCGCTCTTTTCTATAGAGAGCTGGCCATCAATTATGCTTATTACGGGTAAACATCTTTGCTTGCTAACATAGGGCACCTAAATACACTTGCAGCAAATATGTTTATTCCTTTTTATCCGCCATATTCGATTTTGTTCATCAAGGCCGTGAGTTAGCTGGCATATTTGAATTTTTATTTTTTTAAATATATTAAAACAATAAGTTATATTTGATTTTTTGAAATGGAGACAACTTGGTTGCATTGGCGCTTGAGACTCGATAAATTGAACCCAGTATTGCAGTTGAGATCCCTTATCGCAGCGATAGAAATAGCCTAAAACACCAGCGTTGGAGCAGTAAAATTATGTATTACCAAAATGATGACGTTCGCATTAAAGAAGTAAAAGAGTTACTTCCACCTATCGCGATTCTTGAACGATTTCCTGCTTCCGAAAAAGCCTCTGCGACTGTGTTTAATGCGCGTAATAGTATCCATAATATTCTGGCTAAGTCTGATGATCGTCTATTAGTGGTGATTGGGCCTTGTTCTATCCACGATCCCAAAGCTGCGTTGGAATATGGACAGCGTTTGGTCTCACTGCGTGAACGTTATAAAGATCAACTCGAAATTGTGATGCGAGTGTATTTTGAAAAACCAAGAACCACAGTGGGTTGGAAGGGGCTGATTAACGATCCTTACATGGATAACAGCTTTAAACTCAATGATGGTTTACGCACCGCCCGTAAATTATTAGTGGATTTGAACGACAGCGGTATGCCAACTGCGGGTGAGTTTCTTGACATGATCACCCCACAATATATGGCTGATTTAATGTGCTGGGGAGCCATTGGTGCCCGTACGACAGAATCTCAAGTACACAGAGAGTTAGCCTCGGGTCTTTCTTGTCCGGTCGGTTTTAAAAATGGTACTGATGGCACGATTAAAGTTGCTATTGATGCGATAGGTGCTGCCAATGCACCACACCATTTTTTATCTGTGACTAAGTTGGGCCATTCGGCGATCGTTTCGACTAAGGGCAATCCTGATTGCCACATTATTTTACGGGGTGGCCGCGAGCCCAATTATAGCGCGCCGCATGTCACTGAGATTAGCCAGCAATTGTTAAAAGCAAAGCTTGCCGACAACATCATGATCGACTTTAGCCATGCTAATAGTAGTAAAGAGTATCAACGTCAGTTAGTGGTTGCTGAAGATGTAGCTGGTCAAGTGGCGGCGGGAAATACTGCTATTTTTGGTGTTATGGTAGAAAGCCATTTAGTGGAAGGTCGTCAAGATCTTATTGAAGGTCAAGAGTTATGCTATGGGCAGAGTATTACCGATGCGTGTATTGGTTGGGATGATACCGAGCGTCTGTTAGCCATTTTGAACCAAAGCATTATCGAACGCCGTCAGGTTTAATTGTCTGCTCGAGCGAACATAAACCGCAACTATACCTGAGTTAGCCGTTAACGATTGCGGGTTAAGTAAAAACAAAGGCGCTATCTTGGCGCCTTTGTTTTATCTATTTATTGCTTATTTCAACAATGTATTCATTTGCTTTGGCTAAGCTACCAAAGGCGGCAATAAGGTTGTTTCTACCTTTATCTTGTATCTCTGGATTGCCTGATTCGATCATCATCCACACCCAAGTTTGGATCAGTGGTAATGGCGGGTATTGAACTTTAGCGGAATCCAACATAAAGCTTCCTTTGATCTTAATTTAATTTGTTTATCTTAATGTTCTCGCTAGAACTTGGGCGTATGAATCGCAAAATCTAGCGCGTAGAGGTTAACAAATTCTATTGATTTGTATAACCGCCTCCATGGCATTTTGGGCAAAACGGCAAAAATAATCAACAGCAGCAACTTTGTGCCAAGCCTTCTTCCATTGCACTCTTATCCTCTTACATACGGCTCTGAGGTTAAGTAAAACGGTACATGCCTGAACACAAATTAGTATAAATTCATTTATTGTGAATACGCCAGTGTAATGCGTAAGTATGATGTTTTGGCTTTAAATACAATCAAAATAGCAGATTAGTATGTCGTGAATAAGTCTATTTGTCTGTCAGGAAAATCTGATTGATTTTATTCAGACTTTGCTAGTTTCGCTTAGCTTATGTCCGGTGTGAACTGTTACAATTGGCATAACTCATTCAAGGTTATGTCCTATGCGCCCAACGTTATATTTTGAAGGTCCAGTCGATAAATTAAACTGGCACGTCATGAAACTGCTTTGGCCTTACTTATTGGAATACAAAGGCCGCATTGCGCTGGCGATGTCATGCCTCATCATCGCTAAGCTGACCAGCGTGGCTCTGCCTTTTATTCTGAAGCATTTGGTCGACACCTTAGATGCCAATAAAACCGCGCAAGCCCTCAGTGTGCCCGTAGGATTAGTGTTGGCCTATGGTGCGGTACGTTTACTAACGGCGATTACGGGGGAGATCCGCGATACCTTGTTTGGCCGCGTAACAGAGCGGGCGATCCGCCGTTTAGGTTTAGCGGTATTCGACCATTTACACCGACTTGACCTCGATTTTCATCTAGAGCGCAAAACCGGCGGCCTATCCCGCGATATTGAACGCGGCACCAGCGGCGTGAGTTTCCTCATGCGTTTTATGGTGTTCAACATAGTGCCAACCTTGCTCGAAATTGTCATGGTGATTGGCATTTTCTTCTATAACTACGGGATTGCGTTTGCGGCAATCACCTTTATTGCTGTGTTGGCTTATATTATTTTTTCTGTGGTCGCGACCGAATGGCGTACTGAGTATGTTCGTGATGCGGCCAAGGCTGACTCGTTATCGAATACCCGCGCCATCGACAGCTTGCTGAACTATGAAACGGTGAAGTATTTTAATAATGAAAAGTATGAGTCGCAGCGCTATGACCAAGCGCTTGAACAGTGGGAGATCGCTAAGCGTAAGAATCGCTTATCTTTGTTTGCGCTCAATGGCGGACAAGCTGTCATTATCGCTTTGGCGATGACGGCTATGATGGCGTTGGCGGCATACAGGGTTACTTATGGCGATATGACCTTAGGTGATTTTGTGTTGATTAATGCGTTTATGATGCAGCTCTTTTTACCCCTTAACTTCTTAGGTTTTGTGTATCGCGAAATTCGCGGCGCGTTAGCCAATATTGAGCGCATGTTTAGCCTACTCGATAAACATCCTATGATAGTCGACTTACCCCAAGCACTCGATTTTCAACCCACTAAGGGTGAGTTGATATTTGAAAATGTTAATTTTAGCTACGATGAGCGGCAAATTTTGCGGGACGTGAGCTTTAAGGTTGAAGCCGGTAAAAAGGTGGCTGTTGTAGGTGATAGTGGCGCAGGTAAATCGACCCTGATTAAACTGCTATTTCGATTTTACGATGTGGACCAAGGTGCGATTAAAATCGATGGACAAGATATCCGCCATCTCACGCAAGATGCGCTGCGGCGTGCCATCGCCATAGTGCCGCAGGATACCGTGTTGTTTAACGATTCATTAGTCGAAAACATACGTTATGGTCGCCCGAGCGCGACGGATGAAGAGGTGCGTAACGCGATTAAACTGGCGCACTTAGAGCAATTTATTGCATCACTGGCCCTTGGTTGGGACACAAAGGTGGGTGAGCGTGGCTTAAAACTCTCTGGCGGAGAAAAACAGCGGGTCGCGATAGCAAGGGCCATTTTGAAGGGCTCGCCCGTGCTGGTGTTTGATGAGGCGACATCCTCACTCGATAGTCGCTCCGAGCAAGCTATTTTGTCGGCACTGCGGGAAGTCGCTAAGGGGCACACTAGCCTAGTGGTGGCTCATAGGTTATCGACCATAGTCGATGCCGATCAAATTGTGGTATTAAGCCAAGGAGAAATAGTTGAGCAAGGTAATCATCAGACTTTGCTGTTGGCAAATGGTCTCTATGCCAAATTATGGCGGATACAAAATGAGCAACAACATACTCATCTGAGCAGTTAATAGCGCAATACAGTTCAGTCTTTATTCAGCTTCGGCTCTCTATACTCAATGCCAACACATCAATCGGAAGAGATCTGGCATGGAAAATATTACACTGAGAGCTAATATTGAAGGCAAAGAAGAAAAAGTCGCCACTGATTGGTATGCCATCATGGCGACATTGAAAAAACGTGGTGTTGATTATGATTCGTTGCAACGTATTCATGCTGAATTGAATGCGGGTCTACTGGTGACCACTCGGCGACTTACCTTGGCGAAAGTCAATCCAGAAATGGTGCTGGCAGGTGTGATCCGCGATATGAACACGCCGACAAGTGACTTTATGGGTATGCGTTAGGTGTGTTCGCTAGTGCTTTAGTACAGTTTAGGTGAGAACGTCCGAGAATAGAGGTGAGCCTCTATTCTTGATGCTCTAGAGAGACTCCAGAGATAAAATATGGCTGAATTAAGCTACGCCGTTCAACTTCCCCGCTTTCCAACCTTCACATAAAAGATTCAATTTAGGTACTGACTCATCTATCAAAGTGAGTCGAATGATCTGCCCTTCGCGAAAACACACTAGTTCACCTTCGATCTCGGTCAGGCGATTACAGCTCTTACAGCTAGTGCTTACAGTTTTACTGGCGGGCAGTTGGCTTACGAAGCTAGATTTCAAAGTGTTTCCTTAAGTTCAATTGTGGGTAAGACATTTGAATAATGTCTCACGTCACGGATCTTACCTCTTTTGTGATACGCATTCAAATATACCTTATGTAAACCCTATGTAGACGAAAGTTGTATTCGCTATTAACCGCGAGGGTTCGCGGCTACTTATCCATATGTGCATAGTATTTATCGAGTGAAATGGATAAACCGCTATCGAGCACAATTCGGACATGTGAAGGTTTGAGTTGTCTTGGTTCTGTCACTCCGCAAGAGTGCGCAATTAAGGCTAAGTCATGGTGTAAATTATGATTATAGTTAGCAACACGAGCCGATTTATCCCTAGGATCGAGTCCTTGTTGTAGCTTGGGATTGTGCGTTGTGATGCCCGTTGGGCAGGTATCTCTATTGCACTGTAAGGCTTGAATACAACCGAGGGCGAACATATTGCCACGGGCCGATGCGATGAAGTCTGCACCTAATGCCAAAGCCCAAGCGACTCTTGATGGCACAATAAGTTTACCCGAAGCGATGACTTTGATGCGTTTACGTAAGCCTCGTTGGATCAAGACATTAACTAGGATAGGTAAGCTTTCCTTCAGTGGTAATCCGACATAATCCATTAAAGGTTGTGGTGCAGCGCCTGTGCCACCATCGGCACTGTCTAAGGTAAAGAAGTCGGGGGCAGAGTCTTCGCCACGACGTTCGATTTCATCACATAAATCTTCGAGCCACTGTACGTCACCGAGTACGGCCTTAATGCCCGTTGGTTTACCAGTAACTTCACGTACTCGTTCAACCATATCCAAAATATCGTTCACGGATTTGAATTCAATATGACCATTAGGGCTAATAGAGTCATAACCCTGAGGAATACCGCGAATATGGGCAATTTCAGCCGTGACTTTGATCCCTGGTAAAATGCCACCTTTGCCCGGTTTAGCTCCTTGACTCATTTTAATTTCGAACATTTTGACTTCGGGATGAATGGCTATCGACTTGAGCTTTTCATCGTCTAAATGTCCTTGCTCATTACGTACACCGTATTTGGCCGTTCCAATTTGAAAGACGATATCGCAGCCACCTTTTAGATGATAAGGGCTCAAGCCGCCTTCACCTGTGTTAAGCCAGCAACCCGCCTGCGCTGCACCGTGGGAAAGGGCGGTAATTGCTGGGCGCGATAGAGCCCCAAAGCTCATGGCTGAAATATGACAAATGGCTTGAGTCGTATAGGGTTGGCGGCAATTGGTGCCAATTGTCAGTGGATGAATGGGTGTGATCTCTTCATCTTGGGTTGGGAAGGCGGTATTCATAAACATAACAGTACCGGCTGTATCCAAGGGGCGAGTCGAACCAAAGGCGATAGTTCTATCGACATTTTTAGCGGCGCGGTACACCCAGCTGCGTTCAGCACGGTTGAAGGGCAATTCTTCCCTGTCTTGGGCGAAAAAGTATTGTCTAAAGAACTCGCCTTGTTTCTCGAACAGATACCGAAAGCGACCAATTACAGGATAGTTATGTCTTACCGCTTGTTTGGTCTGCATTTTATCTGCGATATACATGTAAATAACCGCGAGTACTGCGAGTCCTATTACAATCAAAAACAGCCCTGAAAATAGATCGAGTCCCCACATAAACCAATTGAGTTCACTCATGTTATTTATCCTTATTCTTGTCCGTAACGGGTGGCGATCAAGCTCGCAGGTTGGTCATCATTAAGAGAGAGTAAAAACAGCTGGCTATAGTCATCTTCGCTGATCGCTTGGATCTCAGGTCCACCAAGGGCTTTAATGATCAGTGGGACAGTGTTTGAATGCCCAACGATGAGTGTATTGCCCTTTACAGCATGCACTTGTTCGACAATGTGTTGAATATGTCCTTCGATAGGTTTGGCTGCTTCTACTATCGTCACAGGTAAATGGCGATCCTCGGCGATGGGCGCGAGTGTTTGCTGGGTTCTTAGGTATTGAGTCGCAATAAGTTGCGACAGCGGCGTGCGGCTCAAGGCAGTGATCAGTGATGTTGCGCGCATTTCTCCCTTGGGTGATAACTGCGGGTTATTGGCTGGCGTGTCGGCTTTTTCGGCATGTCTGACTAAAATAATTAGTCTGCTCTCCGCATGAGCTTGGCTAATGGGAGTAAAGCCGAGGCAAGTGAATATGACGAGGCTTGTTAGCAGGCTAAAGCGTTTCATATTGATGACTACATTATGCTTAAAATAGTGCTTAAGGATTAGTGTAAACCCGTGAAAGCGGAAATGACTCAAACTGCGGCCTGCTGCCATGGTGTAACATCCTTTTCTATTGGCTTATGTCTAAGCTCAGCGATAGTAATGATCTGCATTGCGGTGGGTTGGCGCTTTATGCACCTTATTAAAGAATGAACCCACTTAATTTATGTGGGCCTTATCATGGCCTTGTGGTCAGATGGTACTTCAATTCTAAAAATTACTAAAGCTGGTTAAATTTTGGTCGATAATTAAGTCGACCCGAATTGAATGGATAGTCATCATGGAAATCAATAAACCCCCTCAAGTGCAAAGTACTCCTTTGCCACAGAAAAAATATGCTGAAAACGCGGCGTCTAAGGGCACCGAAGTGAGTGATTCGAAGGACGCGAAAGCCACAGAAGTAACCTCGAAGCAAACCGCACAGCAAACGAGTAAGCAGCTGATGAATCAAGCGATTTTATCGGCACAGCAAGATGTGAATATCAAGTCAGGCGATCAGTCTATGGCCTTGCTTTATCGCGCAGCGATAGAGTCGATTAATAAAGAATTAGCGCCCACTATGGGCGAGAACGCGATTCAGACGGCTTACGATAATGGCGTAGATACTTCTCCAGAAGCGACTGCAGATCGTATCGTGAGTTTTGCGACGCAGTTTTTTAGCATTCACCAACAACAAAATTCGGGTATGAGTCTAAGTGATCAACTCGATAGCTTTATGGGGATTATTGGCGGTGCCATCGACAATGGCTTTAAAGAGGCTAAAGATATTCTGTCCGGCCTTAAAGTATTACAGGGTGATATTGCCGATGGTGTCGATAAAACCTACAGCTTAGTGCAAGAGGGGCTGCAAGCCTTTAGAGATAGCTTTAACAAGAAGACTGATGAGACAGCATCGAGTCCGAGTTAATACCTCAGTATTTTCAGTTCTATATTCAGCGTTATAGTCATAAGCCCCTTATATAAGGGGTTTTTGTTGTGCAGAAAAAAGTCTATGCTGGAAGCCTATTTAACGTTTCGCTTGAGGGCAAGTTATGTGGATTAGGGGACAAGTGATAGAACGTATTGATTGGAGTGATAAGTTATTCTCATTGCGCATTGCTGCCGAGTTAGCTCCATTTATTCCTGGTCAGTTTATCAAGTTAAGTCAAATGCAAGATGATAAGCGTGTGGCTAGAGCCTACTCCTTAGTCAATTCTCCCGATAAACCCTATGCCGAGGTGCTCGCCGTTGCGGTAGAGGATGGCCTGTTATCGCCTCAATTACACAACCTTGCAATAGGCGATGAAATTGAAATTACCTCAACCGCGACCGGTTTTATGACCTTAGCTGAAATTCCTAAGGGTGAACTCCAAGGGAAGCATTTGTGGTTTTTAGCCACAGGAACAGCAGTAGGGCCATTTTTGTCTATGCTCGACACCGATGAACCTTGGGAGCGTTTTGAAAAAGTCGTGCTTGTGTATGGCGTGCGCGAGGCACAGGATTTGGCATATCTTGATAAGCTGCGTAATTTAGAACGCAAATACCCTGAACAATTTACATTAGTCTTGAGTGTGACCCGTAAACCCTTTGCCGATGCTTTGCAGTGCCGCATTCCCGAGGGAATAGTCTCGGGTGAAATCGAAAAAAAGGCAGGATTAACCTTAAACGCAGCTGACTCTCAAGTTATGATCTGCGGCAATCCGGGTATGATTAATGGTGCGCAAGCCGCTTTACTCGATAAAGGGTTAGTGAAGAATTTACGCCGTGCTCCTGGGCAAATTACCGTTGAAAAATACTGGTAATCTCAATTTTACATAGAAGGCGAGAGTAAACTTGTTTCCGTTCTTGCCCCTAAAAAGCCATAGCGTTTAATGCAAACAAAAGGAAATTTTTGATGAAGTTGTTAAGTTCTCAAGCTTCGCCCTATGCCCGTTGTGTAAGAGCCTTAATCCAGTATCTAGGGATTAACAATATTGAAGAGCAGTTAGTTAATCCCTTTGAAAACAGCGCAGAATTATTCGATGCTAACCCGTTAGGACAGATCCCGTGTCTTATTACCAACGATGGTGTAGCACTATTCGATAGTGAAGTGATCATGCGTTACCTAGATGCAGAGCTTGGCGATCGTAAGATGTTTGGGATCTCAAATAATAACTGGGTGCTGGAGTGTCAGTATTCTTTAGTTAAAGGCTTAATCGATAGCGCGGTGAAATTACGCCAAGAGCAAATGCGTGAAGAAGAAGGCGTGAGGTCAGTATTTTGGACTGCACGTTTTGAACAAGCACTGCTGCGCGGCCTTATGCAGATTGAGCTTCAAACTGTGATCACCCAAACCACGATTCAAGCACCGCAATTAGCCTTGATTTGCTTACTCGATTATGTGGATTTTAGACATCCAGAGCTAGATTGGCGTAAGGTTGCACCTGCGACAGCACTTTGGTTCAGTGAAATGCGTGATTTACCTGCATTTATTCAAACTCGTCCCCAATAATCCGCAGAGGATGCTCAACCGTCGGTTGCGCGTCTTCCTTTTGGCCTATCACGGCGATTTTGTTCACCAAAAGCGCCGAATAATTCACGAGTAACCCCATATTCTACTCTGCGATCATTGCCTAGTTGGCGCCTGTCTTCATGGTGTTGATAGCGGCATTGGCAGTTTGCCATAGTGCATTCTTCCATCGGAATTTCGGGCGCATCTTTCGATAAAAATCGTTTTCCAGAAAGCGCTTCAATCTGCACACAGCAACTGCCGTTATTCACTATGCTCACACTGTGAAAACTGTGAGTTTTATTAATACTGGGATCTGCAGCTTGAGAAGAGTGTTTATGTCTTTTGGGACTAGTATTGAGTTTGAATAAGCCAAATAGCGCAATTGCGGCTACGCCTAGTAGCAAAACAGTTAACATAACGCCTCCTGAAAGTATTTTAATCAAATTAAGGTTCAGTTTAGTTTGATTTGAGATAATCTCAAATTTTCAGATTAATACCATTAAAAACATAAAGTTAATTAGCTGCTTGCTCTCAAGTTCTGTATCTATTACTCTTGCGAAACTGATAAGCATTATCATTAATGCGTTAGTGTTCAAATTTTACTGAACACGTCATCACTTTGGGGAGAATTCGGTAATGAAATGGGTAACTTGCGCGGCTGTTGTTGGGTTAATGTCGGTTGGGCATTCAGCGAATGCAGATGATAAATTAACCGTTTATTCTTATCGTCAAGCTTTCTTGGTGGAGCCTATCCTGACGCGTTTCACCGAAGAAACTGGCATAGGTGTGAATTTGGTATTTGCTAAAGACGGTATTGCCGAGCGTCTCGTCCGTGAAGGCCGTTTATCCCCAGCGGATCTTGTGCTGACGTCTGATTTTTCACGTTTAGTTGAATTAGTGGATAAAGATCTAACCTCTCCAGTCAAAAATCCCCTGCTAGAGAGCAATATTCCTGCGCAGTATCGCGATCCCGATGGCCAGTGGTATGCCCTGACTATGCGGGTGCGAAATCTCTATACAGCCAAGGATCGTTTAGGCCAGCAGCAATTGACCTATGAAGAATTAGCCGATCCCAAATATAAAGGAAAGATTTGTACTCGCAGTGGTAAACATCCATACAACATAGCGTTAGTCGCATCTATGATTGCTCATCACGGTGAAGCTGAGGCAAAAACTTGGTTACAAGGCGTGAAAACTAATTTAGCCCGCAAACCTCAGGGGAACGACAGGGGGCAAATTGCCGCAGTAAAAGAAGGTGTGTGTGAGATCGCCATTGGTAATAGCTACTATTACGGCAATATGTTGCAGGATCCTGAGCAAAAGGCGATTGCCGAAGCTGTGACGCTCAACTTCCCGAACCAAGCTGACCGCGGTGCCCATGTGAATGTGTCTGGCATGGTATTAACTCGCCATGCGCCTAATAAAGCCAATGCGATCAAATTGATGGAGTTCTTATCCGCCGATGTTGCTCAGAAGGCCTATGCCGATGTGAATATGGAATATCCAGTGAAAGCCGATGTGGCACCTTCATCTTTAGTGGCTTCATGGGGTAAGTTTAAGTCAGATCAATTGCCCATTTTTAAGTTGGCAGAATATCACCAAGCGGCGGTTAAGCTATTAGATGAAGTGCAGTTTGATCTCTAGCTCCAGTGCTAGCGACAAAATGCAGATTTAGGTTATCAGCGCCAGTGATTGGCGCTGTGACGTTTTAAGGATTGACATGATTTTAGGATTAGCCAGAAGCTGGTCGCTTGCTGGTTATGCCGTGGCCGCCTTGCTGGTATTGCCACTATTTGCGTTGATATTTCAAGCTTTTCAGCCTGACGAGGCCGTGTTTGGGCACTTGATGGCAACTGTTCTGCCGACATATATCATTAATAGTTTATTGCTGATTTTCTGGGTGAGTCTGGGGGCGTTATTACTCGCGTTACCTTGCGCTTGGTTGATGGCTCGTTGTGACTTTGTAGGCAGGCGATATTTGCAATGGGCGCTATTATTGCCCCTCGCTATGCCTGCGTATATTGTTGCCTACGTCTATACCGATTTACTCGATTATGCGGGGCCAGTGCAGCGCGGTCTTCGTTCGATATTTGGCTGGGACTCACCGCAGGATTATTTCTTCCCCGATATTCGTACTTTAGGCGGCGCGGCGTGTATGTTGTCGCTGGTATTGTTTCCCTATATTTATCTCTTGGCGCGTACCGCTTTTATGGAGCAATCCTTAAGTTTGGCCCATGCTTCGCGCATTATGGGCTGTTCACCGTGGCAAAGTTTTTGGCGTTTATCTTTGCCTATGGCAAGGCCTGCGCTCGCCGTTGGGGTGGCTTTAGTGGCGATGGAGACGGCCGCTGATTTTGCAACGGTTAACTATTTTGCAGTGCCTACCTTAACGACAGCCGTGTACGACACTTGGTTGGGTTATGGCAATTTGACCGCCGCCGCTAAGTTATCGGCGATTATCTTGCTGGTAGTGTTTAGCCTGATTGGATTTGAGCGTTTTGCCCGTCGTAAACAGCAGTTATTCCAAAAACAATCACGTATACAAGTCACTGACTTGTATCGACTCTCGATGACTCAAACCTTGGTCGCACTCAGCTTTTGCGGCATGCTATTGCTATTAGCCTTTCTGTTACCTTTCGGGATTTTATTATCCTATGCGATTGGTTACTTTGAACAAAGCTGGGATAAGAGTTTTTTGCAATTGAGTCTTAACAGCCTCAGTCTTGCGCTGATCACCAGTTTACTCTGTTGCTTAATCGCTTTACTGCTTATGTTTGTTCGCCGGATAAGCCCAAGACAGAGTGATGCTTTGCCCTCACGGTTAGCTTCGACGGGCTACGCCTTACCAGGCACTGTGCTGGCTATTGGGGTATTAGTGCCTTTAACTATGCTAGATTTTGCGATTAACGATCTGGCGGATCTTGTCGGCATAGCAGGTCCTGGTCTTATCCTAACAGGCAGTGTGATGGCATTGATTTTTGCTTTTTGTGTGCGTTTCGTGGCAATTGCGATTGGCAGTGTTGAAAGCAGTTATAAACGCATCTCGCCATCGCTAGACATGGTGAGCCTGACCATGGGGCAAACTCCTAGGCAACTTTTGCGGCGGGTGCATTTGCCTTTACTTGCCAAGGGATTGTTTGCGGGCGCTTTATTGGTGTTTATCGAAAGCATGAAGGAACTGCCCGCTGCGTTATTGCTGCGGCCTATCGGCTTTGAGAATCTTGCAACTTATGTATTCCAGTTTGCGTCCGATGAAAAACTCGAGCACGGCGCATTAGCTGCTATTGTGATTGTACTGGTGGGTTTAGTGCCGCTTATTTATTTAAACCGTTCATTGGAGCATCACAGCTGATGACAAGTACGCTCAAGCTTAAGCAAATTCATAGCGATTATCAGGGCCAGCAAGTACTTAAAGGTTTGAGTTTAACGCTCGCCCAAGGGGAAATCCTGGCGTTGTTAGGCCCAAGCGGTTGTGGCAAGACGACCTTATTACGTGCGGTTGCTGGATTACAGGCCATAAGCCAAGGTGAAATCCAGATTAATGGCCGCATAGTGAGTGGCGATAGCCAGTTTGTACCTAGCGAGCAGCGCGGCATCGGCATGATTTTTCAAGACTATGCGCTTTTCCCTCATTTGACTGTGGCGGAAAATATCCTCTTTGGGGTGGCTAGATTGTCGGGCGCAGAACGTCAGGCACGTTTGGATGAAATGCTAACCTTGGTCAAACTTGAAGGGTTGGCACAGCGTTATCCCCATGAATTATCTGGCGGTCAGCAGCAGCGAGTTTCCATTGCGCGAGCACTTGCCTATGAGCCGCAATTATTGCTGCTCGATGAGCCTTTTTCCAATATTGATGCCCAAGTGCGCTACGAGATGATGGCGGAAATTCGCAGCATCTTAAAACAGCGTAATGTCAGCGCGGTGTTTGTTACTCATAGCAAGGATGAAGCCTTTGTATTTGCAGATACTTTAGCCATCTTTAATCAAGGCATCATAGTGCAGCATGGTAGTGCCGAAGCCTTATATGCCGCCCCAAACAGCCGCTATGTGGCGGACTTTTTAGGTAGCGGTAATTACTTACCTGCAGCAGTGTTTGATGGGCACAGTGTTGTCACTCCCATAGGCCATTTAACCAGCCTTACGCCATTAAATTTGCCGAGTGAGTTCAGCGGAACAGTATTCTTGCGACCACAGCAATTGACGCTCAGCGCCGATGAACAGGGCGTTGGTACTATCACTGAGCGACGTTTCTTAGGCGCCTTTTGTCATTATTGGGTCAAAATTGAAGCCGCTTCCCATGCTTATTATGTGGAGGTGCGTAGCCAAATGATGCGGCTCACTATCGGCCAAAAAGTTGGGGTAACGACTGAGCCGCATTCGCTCGTGTTGTTTGAATCTTCAGCATATTCAAACTGTGGGGACCCAATCTAAGCGATGAGTATTTATTTAATGCAGATATGACATAGCCAACTAAAGTACGACATTTTTGCTTACGTTTAACTTGGGTCTATACGGTATTGGTTGGTGATATTTTCGACCATCCTTGCTACTTTTATGCTCCGGTTTTGGAGGAATTATGATAAAAACAATAAATTCAATTTGTACCCTCGTTATTGTAGCAACGGCAATATCGTCTTCAGGAGTGATGGGCATGGATAGGATCACAGGTAAAGCCTTCGCAACGCGATCAGAAGTGTATGCAACCCAAGGGATGGCGGCGACCAGTCAGCCTTTAGCCACGCAAGTCGCTATTGATATACTCAAACAGGGCGGCAGTGCGGTCGATGCAGCGATTGCTGCTAACGCCATGTTAGGGTTAGTCGAGCCAACGGGGTCGGGTGTCGGTGGGGATTTATTTGCTATCGTCTGGAGCGCAAAAGATAAACGCCTCTATGGTCTTAATGCATCGGGGCGCAGTCCCAAATCCTTAAGTTTAGAAAAGCTTAAATCCCTCGGATTAGACTATTTACCGCCGCTTGGACCTTTGCCTGTTTCTGTACCGGGCACTGTGGACGGTTGGTACGAGCTGCATAATAAGTTTGGTAAATTAGCTATGGCCGATAACCTTGCGCCTGCCATTCATTACGCCCGTGATGGTTTCCCTGTGTCAGAGTTGATTGCCTATTACCTTGATGCTAGTGGTAAAAAACTGGCTAAATTTCCCGGTTTTAAAGAAACCTATATGCCTAATGGTAAGATGCCTGCCGTAGGGGAAATCTTTAAAAATCCCGCGCTTGCTAACACCTATGAGAAAATTGCCAAGGGCGGCCGCGATGCTTTCTATAAAGGTGATATTGCCAAAAGTATTGATAAGTACATGAAATCCCAAGGTGGTTATTTAAGTTATGATGACTTAGCGAGCCATACTAGCGACTGGATAGATCCCGTTTCGGTGAACTACCGTGGTTACGATGTGTGGGAACTGCCACCTAATGGTCAAGGCATTGCGGCGCTACAAATCTTAAAAACTATGGAGCCCTTTAATGTGGCTGCCATGGGCTTTAATAGTCCTGAATATGTTCATTTATTTGTCGAAGCAAAGAAACTCGCCTTTGCCGACAGAGCTAAGTTTTATGCCGACATGGCCTTTAATAAAGTGCCCGTTACTGAGCTTATCTCACAGAAATATAACTATGATCGCGCTAAGTTGATTGACCCTACAAAAGCCGCCAAGAGTGTCGATGCGGGTAATCCAGCGTTGCAACATGGCGATACTGTGTACCTGACTACCGCTGACAAAGATGGCAACATGGTGTCACTCATTCAGAGTAATTACCGTGGTATGGGGTCAGGGATGACACCGCCGGATCTCGGCTTTGTGCTGCAAGACCGCGGGCAAATGTTTGATTTAACGGAAGGGCGTTTTAATACCTACGCACCGGGCAAGCGTCCATTCCATACCATTATTCCGGCTTTTGTGACCAAAGACGGTAAACCTTGGCTGAGCTTTGGGGTGATGGGCGGCGCGACTCAGCCACAAATGCACGCGCAGATTGTAATGAATCTGATTGATTTTAAAATGAACTTGCAAGAAGCGGGCGATGCCCCCAGAATTTTGCATATGGGTTCAACCGAGCCCACAGGCGAAGTGATGAATGATGGTGGCTACGTCAGTCTAGAATCAGGTTTTCCGGTAGAAACCCGTCGTGAGTTGATTAAGAAAGGCCATGTGCTGCGTGATGGACTTGGAGAGTTTGGTGGCTATCAAGCCATTGGATTTAATGCCGAAACTGGCGTATATCGTGCGGCTTCTGAGAGTCGCAAGGATGGTCACGCCGCAGGCTATTAACACTAAGATAAATGCTAAGGTAAGCTCAATACTGAGTGAACCTGACGTCATGGATTCGATTTAACTGATTGGCGAGACTTTAATGGTCTCGTCAATTTTTATGTTTAAGGGTCTTGGGTGGGATAATGCTCCGCTATTGGCATTATCATAAACAGATCAGAGCAAACTGTGCGTTAGTTAATGTCATTTTTAGGTAAAGTTGCGGATAATATTGCCGAAAATGAATTTAGAAAAAGGGTGATAACCAAATGGATATTCAAAATATGCCGCGTGAACAGTTGGGTGTGTGTGCAGAGGGGAACTTACACAGTGTCTATTTGATGTTTAATGCCAATGACAATGTCGAGTCGCAATTACGTCCCTGTCTTGCCAACGTTGCGCAGTATATTTATGAGCTGACAGATCAATATTCCGATAGTGCATTCAATGGTTTTGTTGGTATTGGTGCTAATTATTGGGATAGCCTCTATCCTACTGCTCGCCCAGAACTGCTCAAACCTTTCCCTGCGATGCAAGTGGGCAGTCGTGAAGCGCCTGCAATTGAATATGATTTATTCGTGCATATTCGCAGTGATCGTTACGATATTCTGCATTTAGTGGCTAATGAAATCAGCCAAATGTTTGAAGACTTAGTGGAATTAGTTGAAGAAGAGCGTGGCTTTAGATTTATGGATAGCCGTGATTTGACTGGTTTTGTCGATGGCACCGAAAACCCTAAGGGGCGCCACCGCCAGGAAGTGGCACTTGTGGGTGATGAGGATACTGAGTTTAAGGGTGGCAGCTATATTCATGTGCAAAAGTATGCCCATAACTTGAGTAAGTGGCATAGATTGCCAGTTAAAAAACAAGAGGATATTATCGGCCGTACTAAGCAAGATAATATCGAGTATGAATCTGAAGATAAGCCACTGACCAGCCATATCAAGCGCGTTAATCTTAAAGATGCCGATGGTAAATCAATGGAGATCCTGCGTCAGAGTATGCCCTATGGTTCGCTGAAGGAGCAGGGATTAATGTTTATCTCTAACTGCCGCACGCCAGAACATTTTGAAAAGATGCTGCATAGCATGATGTTTGGTGATGGCGCAGGCAATCATGATCACTTGATGCATTTTACTAAGGCGATGACAGGTTCATCTTTCTTTGCCCCCGCACTAGATTTTATGCTGCAGTTCGACGAATAAGCTTTCTATAATCAAGCCGGATTAGTATCAATCGAGACGCACTTAAGCTAACGCCTAAGTGCGTTTTTTATGCTAATGTGCGGGAACCCATTTTTTGATATCGAGCTGCCATTGCAGGGCGGTGAAATCGATAAAAGCGCGCACTAGATTTTGCTGATAACTGCGGGACAAATATACCGCCCACAAGGTTTGGCCTGGTGTCGTAAATTCGGGTAGGACTTCTTTGAGTTGACCACTGGCAAGGTATTGGTTAGCTAAGTCACAGGGTAAACGCACTATGCCATGTCCACGTAGCGCCGCACTGACCAACACTCCCATATCGTTAGCCCTAAGATTCCCTGTAACTTTGACGTGCTCGGCTTGCAGTTCTTTTAGAAAAGGCCAGTTTTGTTGCGCTGAGTGTATGAGGCAGTTGTGGGCCAGCAGATCAATGGGTTCGAGGAGTGGCGTTGCGCTATCAAGATAGCTCGGCGCTGCGCAAAGTACCGCATCTATGGTCATCAAACGCCGAGCTATGAGATTCTCATCGGGCTGCTCGGTATAGCGTAGCGCCACGTCGACTCTTTCATCTACCAATTGTGCAAAACTGTCCGACATCACCAGTTGAATGTTGACCTTAGGATGAATTTTAATAAAGCGATCGACGACATCAAACAGACTGTGCTGCCCTAGGCCAATAGGCGTAGCGATACGAATACTGCCTACCAGTTCACTGTTATGGCTGTGGGCACGGCTCTCCATGGCCGCAACTTCACTTAAGATCCGCTGGCAAAATTGTAGCGCTTCCTCACCCTGCAAAGTCAAGCTGGCGCTGCGCGTGGTGCGGTGTAATAAGCGTAAACTCAACCACTGCTCCACTTCTTGAATATGACGGGAAACCTGCAGGCGGCTGAGGTCTAAATGTTCGGCAGCTTTGGTAAAGCTGCCACAGTTTGCGACTTCGACGAAACTGCGTATTGCGGCAATTTTATCCACATTAGTATCCTATATTGAAACAATCATGCTCAATTATTGATGTTTATTAGGTGAAAAACTGCAAGTAAACTGGATCCAATGTAAATCATCTGAGTGAGACAATGAAATGAAAATCGCAATTTTAGGTGCAACGGGTTGGATCGGTGGTGCAATTTTAAAAGAAGCACAGAGTCGTGGACATCAAGTGATAGCGTTAGTGCGTGATCCAAGTAAGTTATCCGTGGCTGACGTGGCAGTACGTGCCGTGGATTTAGAGCAGCCATTGGTTGCCGATACCTTTGCTGGCGTAGATGTCGTGATTGCCGCCGTTGGTGGCCGTGCCCAACAAAATCATGGTCTAGTGGCGAGTACGGTTCAGCATTTACTGGATGTGCTGCCTAACGCTAACGTGTCACGTTTATTGTGGGTCGGTGGTGCTGGGAGTTTAGAAGTGGCGCCGGGTGTGACGCTGGTCTCTAGTCCAGATTTCCCTGCAGCATATAAAGATGAGGCGTTAGCTCAGGGTGAAGCCTTGAAGGTATTCCGTGCGGCGCAAACGGCAATCAATTGGACCTTTGTGAGCCCAGCGGCTGAGATTTATCCCGGTGAGAGTGAAGGCCCGTACCGTCTTGGTGGAGACAGCTTCTTTACCGATGCTAATGGTCAAAGCCGTATCTCAGTAACCGATTACGCAAAAGCCATGGTAGATGAAGCCGAAAAGGGCGCTCACCCAAACCAGCGCATCAGTGTGGCTTACTGATATCGCTATAGTTGAGTTAGATATAGTGAGTTAGATATTGTGCTGGAATGTGTAACGTAATCGGGACAATGGCCAAATAACCAGCGCGGTATTGCACTTCAAAATGTACAGGTAAAATAGAACAGGTCAGCTCACTGACCTGTTTTTTTATTCTGCGTAATTGAATAAAGATTTGATGGTTTCTAAGGTATCGGCTATATCTTGGATGCTCGATGGGCAAATAAAGATAGTGTCGTCACCGGCAATCGTACCCAAAATGCCTTCTGGTTTACCGATAGAATCCAACAAGCGGGCAATCAGCTGCGCGGCACCTGGGCTAGTTCGCACGACGATCATAGCTTGGTTGTGATCGACGTCGAGTACCAAATTCTTCAGTGGGCTACCCGCGGTAGGTACGCCTAATTCGGCTGGTAAGCAATACACCATCTCTTGCTTAGCGTTGCGAGTCCGCACTGCGCCGAACTTGCTGAGCATGCGTGACACTTTCGATTGGTTAATATTACCAAAGCCTTCAGCTTGCAAGGCGGTGACGATTTCACTCTGAGAGCCAAAGCGCTCTTCTTTTAAAATCGACTTAAAAATTCTAACAAGGTCATCCTGATTCTTGGTCGTTTGCATAATATTATTATTCGTTATTCAAAAAAACAGGCCCATTTTGAATATTTTTAGAAAAATTGTCAACAAATAACCAGATTGGTTGAATAAAAATTCACTAAGCCCTAGTGGTTAAGCATTTGCTGGGGGCGTAAAAATCCCAATTTGAGTAATTGTTCTACATTGCTTCTACGTTATTCCGGAATTCTTTTGTCCCACGACTAAGGGATAATTGAAATTGTTGTGACATTCCAGTAATGTGACGCCAACGCAAATTAGATCCATGTCACACATATCCGAGAAATAACGGAGATAACTATGAAAGTTGCTGTACTTGGTGCTGCTGGTGGTATCGGCCAGGCTCTTGCCCTACTGTTAAAAACTCAATTGCCTGCGGGTTCACAATTGTCTCTATATGATATCGCACCGGTAACTCCGGGTGTTGCGGTTGACTTGAGCCACATTCCAACTGCTGTTGAAATCAAAGGTTTTGCTGGTGAAGATCCAACGCCTGCCCTAGTGGGTGCTGACGTTGTTCTAATTTCTGCTGGTGTTGCACGTAAGCCTGGTATGGATCGTTCAGATCTGTTCAATATCAATGCGGGTATCGTTCGCAACCTGATCGAAAAAGTAGCGGCAACTTGCCCTACGGCTTTGGTTGGCATTATCACTAACCCAGTCAACACGACCGTAGCTATCGCTGCAGAAGTGATGAAAAAAGCGGGTGTTTACGATAAGAACCGTCTGTTCGGTATCACGACTCTAGACGTGATCCGCTCTGAAACTTTCATCGCCGAATTAAAAGGCCTGAACGTTGCTGACGTTAAAGTGAATGTGATCGGCGGCCACAGCGGCGTGACTATTCTGCCATTACTGTCTCAAGTTGAAGGCGCGACTTTCACTGACGAAGAAGTGGCAAGTCTGACGACTCGCATCCAAAACGCGGGTACCGAAGTGGTTGAAGCTAAAGCCGGTGGCGGAAGCGCGACTCTGTCTATGGGTCAAGCGGCTTGCCGTTTCGGTCTGTCTTTGGTTCGTGGTCTGCAAGGCGAAGCTAACATCGTTGAATGCGCCTATGTTGACGGCGGCAGCGAGCATGCTGAATTCTTCGCACAACCTGTGCTGTTAGGCAAAAACGGTATTGAAAAAGTACTGCCTTACGGTGAAGTGAGTGCATTCGAAGCTAACGCTCGTGATTCTATGTTAGATACGCTGAAAGGCGATATCAAACTAGGCGTTGATTTCGTTAAATAATCTTTCGGATAATCTTTTTAGATTATGACGAATTAAAAACGGAGCCATTGAGCTCCGTTTTTTTATGCCTGCGTTTTACTCTTTCTAAAGCTCATTCAGCGGCGCTTAGTGGGAATTTGGCAGTTATCATCGCAGCGGGCTTTGCCCGTCAGTAAATAAGAGATGCGATATCTGTGTTTTGCGAATCTGAGATAGCACCAATCGGCGACAGTTTTAATCACGGGCAGGCGTAATAGTTGGATCCAAGCGCGCGTCCCTGTCAGTGCCCACGCTTTGCAAGTGACATCTAACCCGAGTAACACTTCGCCCGTTGCGGTTTCGCCATGGAGAATCGTATTAGCGTAGTCTCTATCGATATGGCTGAAGCGCTTACTAAAGTCTGGCGCATTTAAATCCTCAAGCGCAATCAAGTTCTTCGGATCGCGCGCTTTCAGTTGGCGCATCTCGGCGCTACATAATGGACAATTTCCATCGTAAAAAATCCGCAGTTCCATCGGTATTACCTCTGATGACTTGATCACAATACTTGGTCTAAGCTCTTGGCTTGAGTACTTAAGCTTGGTTTTCTTCTACCCTATACGCAGAAGAAAGGGTTTTAGATCGAGGTGATTGTAGAACGGATCAGACCTCATTTGGCTTTTTGTTAGGTTAAATTCAAATGAGTGCAGTAACATCTTGGTTATTCATCAGTTTAACTTGATTGCTGATTTTTAAGCGAACAAGGTAAAACCTGACCAATAACGACTCAAAAGGATAGGTATGACATCTCCCATCATAATCACAGGCGTGGGTAAACGCATAGGTTACGCCTTAGCTAAACATTTTCTCGCCCAAGGTCAGCGTGTGATTGGTACTTATCGCAGCCATTACGCTAGCATTGATGAGCTGAACGCTTTAGGTGCGACTCTGTATCCCTGTGATTTTTATGACGATGCCCAAGTGCAATCCTTAATTGCTGAGTTAGCTAAATTGCCGCAAATTCGCGCCATTATTCACAATGCCTCTGACTGGCTGCCGGATCCTGTGCTTACAAAGAATGAGTCTTTAAAGAGTACCACTTTTGCGCCGAGCGAAGTGCTGCAGCGGATGATGCAAGTGCATGTGAGCGTACCCTATCAGTTGAACTTGGCCTTAGAGGCGCAGCTACGTGCGGGTGCTGGCGATGAAATCGGCGGCAGTGATGTGATTCATATTACTGACTATGTGGCAGAGAAGGGCAGTCAGAAGCATATCGCCTATGCCGCCAGTAAAGCCGCGCTGCACAATATGACGCTATCCTTTGCCGCCAAATTTGCGCCCGAGGTCAAAGTGAATTCGATTGCGCCAGCGATGATCCTATTTAATGCAGGAGATGATGTTGTCTATCAGCAAAAAACCTTAGCCAAAGCGCTGTTGCCGAAAGAGGCGGGGAATGAGGAAATTATCGACTTAGTGGAATATCTGCTGAATAGCCGCTACGTCACTGGTCGTTGCCATAATGTTGATGGTGGCCGGCATTTAAGGTAGAGAAGGCTCTAGAACGCCACGGCATGGCTCTAGATTCTAGAAGGAGCGAACGACTGCATGATCTATTTTTTTTCATACCAAATGTGACATTTTTACCCTCCATAGTGGTCAGATGTAGGAGGTAGAATTCTTTAATAAAAAGAGTGCAGGAGCAGTTATGGAGCGACGCTCTGCTTTTTCTAGCAGCGAAGCGCCCTAGCTTCTAGTTTCTCGATCTTTCTTTTTCAAAACGTCAGTACCCGACTTGGGGTGATGATAAATGGCAAAGGCACATCCCAATGCTCGCACGGTAAACTCACAACTTGCTGACAGTCGTGGGCGTAACCCATAGGCAAAGGTTTACCTTTAAGCTGCCAGTTTGCCAGCGTCCTATCGTAATAGCCGCCGCCCATGCCCATACGATTTCCCATTAAATCAAAAGCCACTAATGGTGTGATAACCACATCTAACTCTGTCACTGGGATAATGGCGCGCACATCTAATTTAGGTTCTAAGATGCCGAATTGATTGGGTTGCATGGAGGTGTCTGCGGTGTAATGCAGGAATAATAATTGTCCGGCGTTGAAGGGATGTAACCTAGGCAGATAGGTGTTTATGCCCATTTGCCACAGCGCAGCGATCAGCGGTGGCGTGGCGAGTTCGCCATCATGGGTGAGATATAATGCCACATGTTGCGCTTTGTTGGCCTGCAATGCATCGAGCATTCGCTGGCAGGCGTTTAAACTTGCTTGGGTTTGTTCTATTTCGGAGAGAGATTTACGGGCGGTGCGAATGGTTTTGCGTAACTGATTGCGGCTTTCTTTTGTATGGAGTGCGATATTTGCCGCATAGCTTGCGACATCTACGGCATCAGCGACATCTACAGCAAGGTGCGCCGTGTCGCTTTGGGTATTCAAATGAGAAAGTTTGGAAGATGTAGACATAGAATTAAGATGCTCCCCAGAATGCCGCTACCGGTGTAGCCCTTGAACCGTAGGTTCAAGGCGGGTAAATGATTACCTCCTAAGGCTTCTCGGTACAAGCCGAGCATGCACAATGTCAGTAAAGCATTCACCCTGAGATAAAAATTATCGGCACAGGGACATTACCAGTTGGCATGCATCCCAGGGAGCAAAACGGTATTGAATCGCTAAAGCATTGGTTTATGTTGATAATCCAGTTTAGCCATTCACTGTGCGTCAGTTGGTTTAACTCAATGAGTGTTAAATCACTAAGGTGCACAGTTTAAATCTATTTAGTTGAACGCTCAACTAAGGCACTTTCGAGGGTCGACTGCAGCAAGCTGATCCTGTCGTCCATCTGTTGCATGTAGTGCTTATTTTTTTGCTTTTCTTGGAACAACTCGTGTCCAATATTCAGCGCCGCCATGATCGCAATTTCTTCACGGCTTAGGCTATTGGTTCGGGTTTTTAACGCACTGAGTTGTTGTTCAACTCCCAACGCTACCGTACGTAAGGCATCCTCTTGACCTTTCGGGCAAGCGATAGAGTAGGTGCGCCCAAGTAGGGTAATTTCAACAGCACTGTTACTCATGTCGCGGGTGATCCTTTCGTTAGCCTCTTAGGGCGGACTATATAGGGCTGATCTTAAAAGTGCAAGGTAAGCCGCAAATGGATTGGTCTTTGACGGTTTTGTTTGCTGTTTGTGTGAGCAGTTGGATAGTTTTTTATCAGGGCGTGGCCGATTTCGCCATTATTGGGATTCAGTATTGGTTCAAGTCTTTATCTCTGCTAGCATTGCTGCTGGAAAAATCTTATTGGGATCTGATATGGCAACCCCTCCTTCGTTACGTATCGACAGCTTAAAACTCGCCTTAGATGCGGCTGAAATCGGCCAGCATCCGGTAGAAGTTCACGGTGCTTTAGTCGGTTTAATCTGCGGTGGTGTAGAGCAAACTGGCGACACTTGGATCAAGCCTTTATTCGACCTGATGAACGATGGTCAACCTTTGCCAGCGCAGTTGCATCAATTAGTGTGTGATTTATTTAACGATTCAGTGACGCGTTTAGTGGATTTTGAATTTGGTTTCATGCCGCTGTTGCCTGAAGAAGAAGAGCCGCTCAGCCAACGTGTTGAAGCCTTGTCTCTGTGGACCCAGAGTTTTTTGACTGGCATGGCGATTATTCAGCCGAAACTGAATCAAGCCTCGGCAGAAGTACGTGAAGTGATCAAAGACTTGGCGGAAATTGCTCAAGTGGAATTTGATGTTGCCGACGATGAAGAATCCGAAGCCGCTTACACTGAATTACTCGAGTTTGTCCGTATTGCAGCCATCATGTGTTACTCGGAGTTTGGTCCTGAGCTTCCCCATGGCGAGGCTGACGATACTGCGGTGGTGCATTAATTTACCGCAGTTGTTTAATGTTCAATAAGTTAACACAGTAGTGGCTTCATTAGATGTCAAAGGTGGGCAAACCTGCCTTTGAGTCTATAGCACTGGTGTTTTTGAGTGCATAGCACTGATGTTTACATCTTTTATGTTTACATGCCTTAGTGTTATGCCAAAGCTTGAATGAGATCCCCATGACGGCCACAAATCACATGGATACTTCAGTTCAACACGTCGACATCGCGATTGTAGGCGGTGCGATGGCGGGGGCGACCCTAGCGTTAGCTCTCGCGCGTCTTTCTTTATCCGCAGCTAGGCCACCTTCTATCGCCTTAATCGAAGCGCACCTTCCCGATAAGCAACACCCCGGATTCGATGCTCGCTCTATTGCTATCGCCCACGGTTCTATTTTCGAATTATCCCGTTTAGGTTTATGGCAAAAGCTCGCCCATTTGGGCACTGCGATTGAAAATATCCATGTGTCGGATCGCGGCCACTTTGGCATGACAGAACTCAATGCGGCGCAGTTTCATTTAGATGCCCTAGGCCAAGTGGTTGAGCTTGAACGGGTTGGCCAAGTGCTGTTTAACGAGTTGAATAAGAGTAGTGTCAAACTCTATTGCCCCGCCAAGCTTGCCCAAGTAGAACCCGCCGTTGAAGGTCACACCTTAGTGCTCGATACGGGCGAGCGAATTCAAGCCAAACTTGTGGTTGCCGCAGATGGTTTGCAATCCAAAGTGCGCAGCAGTTTTAATTTGCCTGTGACCCAAGTGGCCTTTGAGCAAACGGCCATTATTGCCAATATTCAAACTGCCGATTTGCCAACCAATAGGCCTCACAAACATTGGGCTTATGAGCGCTTTACCCAAACAGGTCCCTTAGCGTTATTGCCTATGGCCGATATTCAAGGTCAACCTCGATTATCTCTCGTTTGGGCGCTCGATGATGCGCGGGCTAAACAGATGCAAGACGCACCTAAGGCCGAGTTTTTAGCGGCGCTGCAACAGGCCTTTGGTTATCGTGCGGGCACGTTTATCGATGTCAGCGCGCGCCATGCGTATCCGCTTAATTTGTCTTATATGCCAAGGCCAATTCATCACAGATGTGTGTTTATCGGCAATGCGGCGCAGACACTGCATCCGATTGCGGGGCAAGGATTTAACCTAGGGCTGCGGGATGTGGTGAGCTTGCTCGAGGTGCTCAATACGGCGCTAGCACAGGGCGAAGATATCGGCTCCGCCGCTGTGACCCATGCGTACCTTAATACCCGCGAGCACGACAGAAACAGCACTATCCGAAATATCGAATTTTTAGTCCGTGGCTTTTCAAACCAATATTGGCCGATGGCGCTGGGGCGTAACTTAGGATTACGGCTCTTGTCTTGGTTTCCGCCACTGAAAACCCCCGTCGCTCAAAAGGCAATGGGCTGGAAATAACTCCGCAATTTACTGGTATCGCAACGCGAAAAGGATGTACCCATGTTAAGTTCACAAGCCTATGACATCGCCATTGTGGGTGGCGGCATGGTGGGACTCGCCACCGCGATTGGATTGGCGCAGGCCGATCTGAATGTCGTCGTTATCGATGCGGGCCACACTGAGGCCGTGAGCGGCGAGCCGCGTTTACGGGTGAGCGCCATCAATAAGGCGAGCCAGCGCTTGTTAGAAAACTTAGGGGCATGGAGTTATTTAGATACTTCCCGCGCTACGCCTTATCAAAAAATGGCGGTGTGGGATAAAGACGGTTTCGGTAAAATTGCCTTTGATGCCAACAGCATCAGCGAAACCAGTCTCGGCGCGATTATCGAAAACGATGCCATTAGCTTTGCCCTCGCCAAACGCGCCAGTGAGTTTGACAATATCACCCATATTCAAAACCAACGCATAGAGCGCATTGCTTTTGGTGAGCGCGAAGCTTGGTTGACCCTTGCCAATGGCGCCGATTCTGAAATAGAAAGTGTCAGTGCTGCACTTGTGATAGCCGCCGATGGCGCCAACTCTTGGGTGCGCGAGCAGTGTAAGATCCCGCTGACTTTTTGGGATTACGGCCACCACGCAATCGTCGCAACTATTCGTACCGAAATGCCACACCTTGCCACCGCCCGCCAAGTGTTTTTGCAGGACGGCCCGCTAGCATTTTTACCTCTGTATGAAGACAATCTCTGCTCTATCGTCTGGTCGGTGCCGCCCGAGCGCGCCAATGAATTATTGGCTATGGACAAAGTGCAATTTGAGCGCAACTTAACCGCGGCTTTCGACGGACGTTTAGGGATTTGCAAGCTGGAAAGCGAGCGCCAAGCCTTTCCATTACGGATGCGCTACGCCCGCCATTTTGCCCGCCACCGTTTAGTGTTAGCAGGTGATGCAGCCCATACTATTCATCCGCTGGCTGGCCAAGGGGTGAACCTCGGCTTTTTAGATGCGGCCAGCATTATCGAAGTGATCAGCGAATTACAGCAAGCGGGTAAAGATATCGGCGATTATGCGCAGCTGCGTGCACTTGAACGTTGGCGCAAAGCCGATGCAATGGAGATGATCGCGGCGATGGAGGGCTTTAAACGCCTATTCGAAGGTTCAAACCCAGTCAAAAAGGCAATTCGCGATCTGGGATTAAATCTGGTTGATAATGTCGCTGGGCTGAAAACAGTGTTCATACAACAGGCCATGGGCAATAAGTCGGCACTGCCTAAGTTATGTCGTTAGCCTAGGTTGCGCTAATGTGATCAGAATTGCTGACAATATCAGCAATTTGACTGCAAGCTGCGCAAATCTGGCCTTCGCATGTAAAAAAATTACATGTTGAAGATGAGAAAATCTAATGACAATGACTTCGGATTAGAAAAATCTCCTGTATACAAATTTGTGACGCAAGGTATAATTTCGCCGCATTTTAGACCCTAGTATCTACACCCTACACTAGGCAGAGACCTGAAAAAGGCCGCAAAAAGGGATAACAATGGCTAACAAAACTATTCTGTTTAACAAGCACTTAGAATCAAACGCTAAGATGGTCGACTTCCACGGTTGGGATATGCCCCTCAACTATGGTTCACAAATCGAAGAACACAACGCTGTGCGTCAAGACGCGGGTATGTTCGACGTATCCCACATGACTGTGGTTGATGTGATAGGTAGCGACGCTGGTGCATTTCTACGTAAGTTGCTGGCGAACGATGTGGCTAGACTTAAAGTGCCAGGTAAAGCCTTATACAGCGGCATGTTAGATGACAATGCCGGTATCATCGACGACCTCATCACTTATTACCTCACTGACACAAACTACCGCGTGGTAGTGAACTCAGCGACCCGCGAAAAAGATCTCGCTTGGATCGCCAAGCAATCCCAAGGTTTTGATGTCACTGTGACTGAGCGTCCTGAGCTGGCGATGATTGCCGTTCAAGGTCCTAACGCAAAAGCGAAAGCCGCTGCCGTGTTCAGTGCCGAGCAAAACGCCGCCATCGAAGGCATGAAACCTTTCTTCGGTAAGCAAGCAGGCTCACTGTTTATTGCGACTACGGGTTACACAGGCGAAGCGGGCTACGAAATTATCGTCCCAGAAGATGAAGCCCAAGCCTTGTGGCAAGCATTGTTAGATCAAGGGGTTAAACCTTGTGGTCTCGGTGCCCGTGACACGCTGCGTCTCGAAGCTGGTATGAACCTTTACGGTTTAGACATGGACGAAACCATCAACCCATTGGCCGCCAACATGGGCTGGACTATTGCATGGGAACCAAACGACCGTGACTTCATCGGCCGTAAAGCCCTAGAAACACTTCGCGATGCCGGAACCAGCAAACTTGTTGGTCTAGTGATGGAAGAAAAGGGCGTGTTACGCCATGATATGCCAGTATTTTTCACCGACGCTGCCGGTGTAGAGCAACAAGGCGTGATCACCAGCGGGACTTTCTCGCCAACATTGGGCTATTCTATTGCGATGGCACGTGTTCCTAGCTCGATTGGGGATACTGCGGAAGTCGAAATGCGTAAAAAACGTGTGGCTGTTAGAGTAGTGGCGCCAAACTTTGTGCGCAACGGTAAACAAGCATTTTAAAAAAACGGAACAAGGAACAAGAACAATGAGCAATATTCCGACAGAACTGAAATACGCCTCTTCACACGAATGGATCCGCAAGGAAGAAGACGGTAGCTACACAGTAGGTATCACTGAGCACGCCCAAGAGCTGTTAGGTGACATGGTTTTCGTTGAACTCCCAGAAGTTGGCGACACTGTGACTGCGGGTGAAGATTGTGCTGTAGCTGAATCAGTAAAAGCGGCGTCTGACATTTATGCCCCTATTTCTGGCGAAGTGATTGCCGTGAACGAAGCGCTGGAAGATTCGCCAGAACTCGTTAACAGCAGTGCTTACGGCGAAGGCTGGTTCTTCCGCGTAATGCCTTCTGACGAATCAGAAGTCGACGCTCTGCTGGATGCTGAAGGCTACCAAGCTGTCATCGACGAAGAATAATCGTCGACGCTAACGAAGCCCTAAGGGGCTTCGTTTGTTTTAGCGCAAGATTGACATAACAACAGTCCGTTAATCAGTACCCTACAGTTCTGAATTTCGGCAAATCTGGAACAAGGTTTATCATGACCAAGCAAACCCTCACTCAGTTAGAACAGCACGATTTATTCCTACGTCGTCATATCGGCCCAGATAGCAGCCAACAGCAAGCCATGCTGAACTATGTTGGTGCTGAGTCTCTGGACGATCTGACCGCGCAAATTGTGCCTGAGTCGATCCGTTTAAGCCAAGACCTGAGCATTGGTGATTCCTGCGGCGAAGCCGAAGGCATTGCTTACATTCGTGGTTTAGCGAAACAAAACCAAGTATTTAAGAGCTATATCGGCATGGGTTACTACGGCACTCAAGTGCCAAACGTGATCCTGCGTAACGTATTTGAAAACCCAGGTTGGTACACGGCTTACACGCCATATCAGCCAGAAATCGCCCAAGGCCGTTTAGAAGCCATTCTAAACTTCCAACAAGTGTCGATGGACTTAACGGGTTTAGATTTGGCTTCTGCTTCTTTGTTAGATGAAGCAACTGCTGCTGCCGAAGCTATGGCGCTGGCAAAGCGCGTTTCTAAAGCGAAAAAAGCCAATATCTTCTTCGTTGCCGATGATGTGTTCCCGCAAACCTTAGACGTAGTGAAAACCCGCGCTGAGTGTTTTGGTTTTGAAGTGGTGGTTGGCCCTGCATCTGAGGCCGTTAACCATGAGCTGTTTGGTGCTTTGTTCCAATATACTAACCGTTTCGGTCAAATCACTGACTTCAGCGAATTATTCGCAACTCTGCGTGCGAAGAATGTGGTTGTGACTGTCGCCGCCGACATTATGTCCTTGGTATTACTGAAATCACCGGGCGCTATGGGCGCCGATGTGGTATTCGGTAGTGCCCAGCGTTTTGGCGTGCCAATGGGCTTTGGTGGTCCACACGCGGCCTTCTTCGTTGCCCGTGACGAGCACAAACGTTCTATGCCTGGCCGTATCATTGGTGTGTCAAAAGACGCCCGTGGTAACCGCGCACTACGTATGGCAATGCAAACTCGTGAGCAACATATCCGCCGCGAAAAAGCCAACTCAAACATTTGTACTGCACAAATTCTGTTAGCGAATATGGCGTCTTTCTACGCCGTATTCCATGGCCCAGATGGCCTGAAAACTATTGCATCACGCATTCACCGTTTCGCCGATATTTTAGCGACAGGCTTAAAAGCGAAGGGCGTGAACTTAGTCAACAGCACTTGGTTTGATACTGTTAGCATCAAAGGCTTAGATGTTGCTGCCGTCAATGCCCGCGCACTGGCTGCTGAAATGAATCTACGTTTCGATGCCGATGGTATTGTGGGTGTGAGCTTAGACGAAACCACGTTGCGCACAGATATCGAAGCCTTGTTCGATGTGATCTTAGGTGCCGGCCATGGTTTAGATGTTGCCGCGTTAGACGCGCAAATCGTGAGCCAAGGTAGCCAATCGATTCCGGCGGCACTTGTGCGCCAAGATGCGATTTTAAGCCACCCAACCTTCAATCGCTATCAAAGCGAAACCGAGATGATGCGTTATATCAAACGTCTCGAAAGCAAAGACTTAGCACTTAACTACTCGATGATTTCACTGGGCTCTTGCACCATGAAGTTAAACGCAGCGGTTGAAATGCTCCCTGTGAGCTGGCCAGAATTTGCCAACATGCACCCATTCAGCCCACTGGATCAAGCTAAAGGCTTTACTCAGTTGATTGAAGAGTTGTCGACTTGGTTAGTGAACATCACAGGCTACGACGCTGTGTGTATCCAACCTAACTCTGGCGCTCAAGGTGAATACGCTGGCTTGTTAGCCATCAAGAAATACCATGAGTCACGCGGCGATGCGCACAGAAACATCTGTTTGATCCCGCAATCTGCCCACGGTACTAACCCAGCATCGGCACAATTAGCCGGTATGCAAGTGGTGGTGACGGCGTGTGATAAGCAAGGTAACGTCGATTTAGAAGATCTGAAGACGAAAGCTGCCGAAGTGGCTGAAAACCTGTCTTGCATCATGATCACTTACCCATCGACCCACGGTGTGTATGAAGAATCTATCCGCGAAATCTGCAACATAGTGCATCAGCACGGCGGTCAAGTGTACTTAGACGGCGCTAACATGAACGCTCAGGTCGGTTTAACGTCTCCTGGCTTTATCGGTGCCGACGTATCACACCTCAACCTGCACAAAACCTTCGCAATTCCACACGGCGGTGGTGGTCCAGGTATGGGCCCAATCGGCGTGAAATCACACTTGGCCCCATTCGTTGCGGGTCACGTTGTGGTGAAACCGGGTCGCGTGAGCGACAACAACGGCGCCGTATCAGCCGCACCTTACGGTAGCGCTGGCATTCTGCCGATCAGCTGGATGTACATTAAGCTGCTTGGTTCAAAGGGCCTGAAAAAGTCGACCCAAACTGCGCTGTTAAACGCTAACTACGTGATGAAGAAGCTGTCAGAACACTACCCAGTATTGTTCCGTGGTCGTAATGATCGCGTGGCGCACGAATGTATTATCGACCTACGTCCACTGAAAGAAGCCTCAGGCGTGACCGAAATGGATATCGCTAAGCGTTTGAATGACTACGGTTTCCATGCGCCAACCATGAGCTTCCCTGTTGCGGGAACCCTGATGATTGAGCCGACGGAATCTGAGTCTAAGGTGGAACTCGATCGTTTCATCGACGCTATGGTGTCAATCCGCGCTGAAATCGCCAAAGTGGAATCGGGCGAATGGCCAGCGGACAACAACCCGCTGCACAACGCACCGCACACTATGGCCGATATCATGGACCCAGAGTTTGATACGCGTCCATACAGCCGCGAAGTGGCCGTGTTCCCAAGTGCAGCAGTGCGTACTAACAAGTTCTGGCCAACCGTGAACCGTATTGATGATGTGTACGGTGACCGCAATTTAATGTGCTCATGCGCACCGATGGAAGACTACGAATAAGGGCTGAATAGCGACGTTATTCAGGTCTAACGTTTGATGAAAAGCGAACCCTTAGCGGTTCGCTTTTTTATTGCCAGCAATTTAGGGTTTAGTTGTGTTTTTGTTGAAGTAGTTTCTGCTGAATTGAATGGTGCGAAATAGCTTTATTGTGGCTTCTGGCTACGGTATTTCCCAATTGCCTGCCGCAGGCTTTCGCACTGTTACACCAGTGACACGCTGTAAATACTTCCCTGTAAGCTCTACTAAAACATATATGGACCCATCCGGTTTGCAAGACATTCGATATCAATTTTGAGAAGAGTTCATTGCACCCATATATTCGGCCTCTTATTGAGGGATTCCTCTGGCCCTGATGGATATTTGCTTCTACTGTCCTTATCATCCCTGCGGCTTCATCAGAGCCTGTGTTTTCGTAAGGTTTTTAGTAGATCAGTCTGACTGTCTCATCATCAAATCAAGTGTCTTAGCAACTTGCTGGTTGGTTA
>NZ_JAKKRK010000039.1:0-50394 GCF_025654545.1 Shewanella sp. SM20
GTTCAATGCCTGTTGTGGCTAGTTGGTTTACACGCACAGCAACAGGGCTGGGATAAGCATTTTCAGGCCAATACCATTGGGCATCGAACGGTACTCTCAACGATTCGCTTGGGATTGGAGGTACTCAGGCGGCCTGATTATCAAATCACGGAGAAAGAATTGCTGGCGGCCTGGGTATTATTCGCCAATCAGTTGCTCAAATATGGCTATGCTATGGCTGATTTATGAGGGGATCCTTCAGCACTAAGCTCGAATGTTTAGACATGGGCGCCGATGATTATCTCGGTAAACCTTTTGATGTGCGTGAATTAGCCGCGCGTATTCGTGCTATCGTCAGACGTCAGTATGGGCTCGATCACAACATTTTGATTATTGGTGCTTTGTGTATCGATTTTAATACCCGTGAAGTGACCTTTCGCGATCAAAATGTGCTGCTTTCACGGCGTGAATTTCAATTACTGCTCGAGCTCGCTCAGTCGGCAGGGCGTGTATTGACCCGCAGTCAGTTAGAACAGTTAACCTATGGCTGGGATGAAGTCGGCAGTAATTCAATAGAAGTGCATATCCACCATCTGCGCAAAAAACTTGCCAATGAATTAATCAAAACCGTGCGTGGAATAGGCTATACCTTGATTGAAATAAATTAATTTG
Source organism: Shewanella sp. SM20 (assembly GCF_025654545.1). Taxonomy (NCBI): domain Bacteria; kingdom Pseudomonadati; phylum Pseudomonadota; class Gammaproteobacteria; order Alteromonadales; family Shewanellaceae; genus Shewanella; species Shewanella sp. SM20. The sequence continues at coordinate 652 of NZ_JAKKRK010000039.1, forward strand.
AAGAGTTAAATGACAAGCTCCACGTTTGTGGGTCCTGATAACGCAGTGATGACTTGAAGCATAGTCGTTAGGAAAAAGAAGTGATTCGATTAAAGGGGCTAGATGTGTATTCACTGCGTTTGGTACTGACATTATTAATTTTGTCAGGTATTTCAGTATCCGTCGCTGTGTCTAGCTGGTTGAGTACTCGGGATTCTAAGCATCAAATCGAAGAACTCTTCGATGCGCAAATGCTCCAAACCGCTAAAATGTTGGAGTTGTTCTATCATACTGAGCCCAATACAACAGCTCAGGATCTCGTCATACCCCAAGTGCTCCACGTTCCCGATAGCCAAATCAGTTCCTTTGCCGAAAAGGCCGATGCGCTGAAACTGGCCTATGAGCATAAATTGGCGTTTCAAATCTGGAGTGAGGCGGGTGAAGCCTTAGTTTTATCGGATAATATTGGTCATCAACCTATCAGTCGATTCGTACAGGGTTATCATAAGAAAGTGTTCGAAGGAGAACTCTGGCATGTGTTCAGTTTTTTTTCGGTTAAAAATCATGTTTGGATTGTCACTGCTCAACAGGATGAAGTACGCCAAGAGCTCGTATCGCAAATCATGCATAACGCCGTGATCGTGCCTTTAATGGTAGTGCCTTTAACATTAATTATTGTTAGCTTCTTGTTTTATCTCTTGTTTCGGCCATTAAAAACCTTTGAAAGAGAATTAATTGGACGTGCGCCCAACGATTTGACCCCGTTGACTATGTCATTGCCTAAAGAATTAGTCCCTGTTCGGCGCGCATTGAACTTATATATCAATAGTATCGCGCGATTTATCGCCCGTGAGCGTCGTTTTAGCGCCGATGCGGCCCATGAGCTTAAAACGCCATTATCTGTGATTAAATTACATCAACATGGCTTAGAAAGTCTGATTGATGATGATCCGCAGCAGAAATTCCATTTAGCTGCGATAGATGCTGGCGTAGTGCACATGAGTCATACCGTTGAACAATTACTCGTATTAGCAAGGGTGGACTCGATTAATGAGCTTAATGTGTCATCCCACGCCATTTTGCCTATGGTCGAAGATGCGCTTAATCAATTAATGCCACAAATCACAGATTATGAATGGAATATCGATATCGCATCCAATCTAACGGTGACCTGTGATCGTTTTTATTTGCTACTTGTACTGAAGAATATTATCGAAAATGCCTGTAAATACAGTCCACAGGAATCGGAGATTTCAGTGTTGGCCCATGCTTTGGATGATGAAATCTGTATTTGTGTCGCGGATCGAGGCCAAGGCATGACAGAGCCGCAGATTGCCAATGCGACAGAACGTTTTTATCGTGTGAATGAAAATGAAGGCATAGGCGCGGGATTAGGTTTGTCTATCTGTTATCACATCATAGAATTGCACCAAGGTCGTTTAGTGATTGCGCCTAGGGATCAAGGTGGATTATCTGTGACACTTTTTCTGCCAAAATAGTTCAGGCAATGAAATGTTAAAATAGATCCGCAGTTTCAGTGACATCAGCTCAGTTGTTTTGATACATTTAAGCGGGTAAAATTTTGAATTTTCCTGCTGTCTTAGTGTTAATCCTTAGGCTTACCAACAGATTGATTCGCTTATTGTGATATTTCATCTAAGATCATCAACACTTAGTTGAGGCGTAAAAAGACTCATTTTACTTTCAATAATGTAGCATTTGGATCACTTAATTTGTTTTTGTAACTTTGAAAACAGAAATAAGCATGATAATGTTATTTTAATATTCATTTTTGGTATAAGCTTATTCTCAAATAGTATTGTGTAGAAGGGGTTAACTGCATCTTTATTTATGAGTTTTTTTCTCCTTCTGATATCTTTCGCGATATGTAAGCAACTGTTTTTTTTCATCCCTAAATCAGAGTGAAAAAAATTCACTGTATACATAAAAAACATTGATTTCTTAGTTTATTTTTTAGGTTACCTATCTATGGTTAGCTTGTTGCGTTGCCCATCGTCCAAACCTTATTCGTCACTCATATGTTCACTGACGCTAGGCGCTGTAGTCGCCCTGTCTGGTGTCGCGTACGCTGAAGAGACAAAACCCGCCGAGGCAGTTCCTGTGGTTACTCCACCGAAAGTGATTTCTCAGCCCAGTACAAAAAATCAAATCAGATTCACTAAGACAGGCGCTTTTGATAGCGAAACTGTCGTGAAGATTGCAAAACGTTTGGCAGCGAAACCTTATGTGACCCTCAAAGATCCTTTGCCAGCTGGCCTTGCTAAACTGTCATACGATGAGTACAGAGATATTCGTTTTAACCCGACTGCGTCTATTTGGCGTGATCAGGGCGTGCCATTTCAAATGCAAATGTTCCACCGTGGTTTCTATTTTCAAGATCTGATCGAGATTGCGATTGTAGAAGGTCAGAATGCAACGCACTTAGCCTATGAGCCTAAATATTTCACTGCGGGTGAAGTGATTACTCAAGCGCTACCAAATGATGACATTGGCTACTCAGGATTCCGTATTCATAACCAACTGAATACGAACGGTGTATTTGACGAGCTTATGGTATTCCAAGGTGCGAGTTATTTCCGCGCTTTAGGTAAAGGTAACGCCTATGGCTTATCTTCCCGTGGTTTGGCGTTAAAAACGGCTGATGCTGAAGGGGAAGAATTCCCGATATTTCGCGCCTTCTGGGTTGAGCGTCCACACAATGACAGCAACTTGATTGTCGTGCATGCCTTGTTAGATAGCCCAAGCGTAGCAGGTGCCTATACTTTCTCTGTCCGTCCCGGTGATAACACCTTGATTGACGTTGAAGCGACACTGTTTCCTCGTGTTGAGCTGAGCAAAGTCGGTTTAGCACCCAGCACTAGCATGTTCTTACATTCACTCAATGGTCGTCACGACACCGATGATTTTAGACCTGAAGTACATGATTCTGATGGTTTATTGATGTTAAATGGTCGTGGTGAGCATTTATGGCGCCCATTAGCTAATCCACGTCAGTTACAAGTCAGTGCGTTTTCTGACAACTCGCCTCAGGGATTTGGTCTGATCCAACGTGAGCGTGACTATGCGTCATATCAAGATTTAGAAGCCCATTACGAACGTCGCCCAAGCCTATGGATTGAGCCTGTGGGTAATTGGGGGCAAGGTTCAGTGGTGTTGACTGAAATTCCGACAGAGTCTGAAATTCATGACAACATTGTTAGTTATTGGAAACCACGTCAGCCTATTCCTGCTGGCGGTGAATTTCATTTTGCCTATCGCATGAGTTGGGGTGAAGAACCTGCTGCGAAAGTCGGTGCTGTACATATTTCTCGCTCTGCCAGTGGTCGTGCCGATATTGCTAAGGCGACTCCAAGACGTTTATTTGTGGTCGACTATCAAGTTGAAGGTCCGATGACAGATGAAATGCCAGTCGCTAAAGTTGAAGCTTCTGGTGGTGTGGTCACGAACGTGGTGATTGCCCGTAATGCCGCTAAAAATGGCTATCGCTTAGCTTTTGAATTAGAGCCAGAAGATAAAGATCTTATCGAACTGCGCGCTGAACTTAAGTTCCCAACTCCTCGTCAGGTTGAAACCTGGCTCTATCGCTGGACGCTGTAAGGTTCATGACGGAGCAACATGATATGACTGTATCCGATAACTCGGTACTCGAGACGGAAGTCCTCGTGGGTGGTAGTGCTATGCCAAATGAACGGCCTGGCGCTATGGAACCCCAAAATTTAAGTAAGATGCCAGAGGGATTCCCTCGCCGTAGCACTGTGGCTGATGGGGTACGCTCGCGTACCTACCGTCGTGTGTTTGTAGTGGGTGGGGCTTTATTATTATCTTTGTTTGCTATCTATGAAATGGGGGCGGTATTTAGCATTGGCGGAATTACTCCTCTGGAATATTTAGTGCTAGTGCTGTTTGCGGTTAACTTCTGCTGGATTGCTTTGGCGTTTTGTAGCGGTATTGCAGGTTTTTTAATTTTACTGCGAAAACCGCGGGCAAAAGATTTGCAAGTGACTGAACTGCATACGCGAACCGCGATTTTGATGCCGACCTATAACGAATCTCCTGATAGGGTATTCTCGGCGGTTTCAGTGATGGCTGAAACCTTGTCGCAAACGGGTCATGGTCATGCTTTTGATTGGTTTATCTTAAGTGATACTACCGATCCCGATATTGCTTTGCTCGAAGAGCAGGCGTTTCTGGTGTTACGTCAAGAAACCCATAAGCATTCGCGGGTGTATTACCGTCGCCGTCGTAAAAACGTCGCCCGTAAAGCGGGTAACGTAGCCGATTTTTGCCGTCGTTGGGGGTCGCGTTATGATCACTTGTTAGTGCTTGATGCCGACAGTTTGATGGAGTCTTCAACCATCACTGGCTTAGCTCAGCGCATGCAGGCCGATCCTGATGCGGGCTTGATCCAAACGATTCCGTCGTTGATCAATGGCACCACTTTAATGGCCCGTTTACAGCAATTTGCGGCGCGTATTTATGGTCCCGTAATTGGTACCGGGTTAGGCTGGTGGGTACAAAAAGAAGGTAACTTCTGGGGCCACAACGCCATTATCCGCACCGAAGCATTTATGACCGCGGCGGGATTACCTAACCTTAAGGGTAAGCCACCTTTTGGTGGTCATATCATGAGCCATGACTTTGTTGAAGCTGCGCTGATCCGCCGTGCGGGCTGGAGTGTAGTCATTGCCTATGACTTACCGGGTTCATACGAAGAATGTCCACCGTCGATTATCGACTTAGCCGTGCGTGATCGTCGCTGGTGCCAAGGTAACTTGCAGCATTCGCGTATTTTGCCGACTAAAGGTTTGCACTGGGTAAGCCGTTTACATTTACTGACGGGTATCATGGCTTATTTGTCATCTCCTTTCTGGTTGATGTTGATTTTGACTGGTTTGATGTTAGCCCTGCAGGCACACTTTATTCGACCTGAATATTTCACCGATCAATTTTCACTGTTCCCGACTTGGCCCATCATGGACTCGGATAGGGCATTAAGATTGTTCTACATTACTATGGGGGTTTTGTTTGGCCCTAAAGTATTTGGTGTCTTGTTGCTGCTTAAAGACGGTGAGTTTGCTCGCAGTGTTGGTGGTCGAATTAAAGCGATATTCAGTGTGATCTTTGAGGTCATACTTTCAGCGCTGATTGCACCTATCATGATGTTTATCCATTGTGGTGCTGTGATGTCAATTCTGATGGGACGTGACAGTGGTTGGTCGCCGCAACGTCGTGATGACGGCAGTATGCCTTGGATGACGTTAATCTATCGTCACCGCTGGCATATGCTGGCAGGTGTGATGTTAGGTTATGCGGCTATTTTGGATTCTTTGACTTTGTTAGCTTGGATGAGTCCGGCGTTGATCGGTCTGTGGATTGCGGTGCCAATTTCGGCATGGACAGGTTCAGTCAAAATTGGCGAAGTGTTCAAGCGTGCCGGTATTCTTGCAACACCAGAAGAACGTAACCCTGCGCAAATTTGTCTGCAAGCGCAAGAAGCGCGCGCCGCTTACCAAAGACACATTGCTGAGCCTTGGACGTTAGCACAGGTACTTAAAGACCCTGCGTTGATGGAATTGCATTTAGCCATGGTGGATAAACAGCCTTTGCGTGCTGCGGGTACACCAATTGAAGCGATGGAAGCCATAGTGCATGTGAAGGTGCATGAAGCTCGTTGTCAACAGAGCGCATTAGCTTTACTCAATCGTCAAGAAATGGCGATGGTGTTGGCAAATCCTTTGATGTTACGTAGCCTACAGAAATTACCAGAGCAATTTGTCGAAGAAGATCTCGTGTCTTTTTGCTAACGAGCACTTGCTCAGCATATTTATGCGAGTTTGTTTGATATCAATGCCACTGACGACCTCAGTGGCATTTTTCTTTTCATTATCTGGAGTTAACCCCTAGTAATTAATTGATCTCCATGGAATAGTCATATAACAGTGTTGTTGGCTGATATAACCGCTGGCTCTCAGGTGACCTTAAAAATAGCTAAGGGAGTATTTATGATATTGAAAAAGATCATTCGCTATTTGCCCCCATCCATGTGTGTAACGCTAAACGTGAGAGAACTCAAATTGATAGAGCAGGAGTTCCACATTGCGAACTTGAAAGCATTGCAGATTAACCCGATGCCGACGAGGCGTAATCTAGCGCAACTATTACTCAGCCTTTTTTTCTGTATTCCAATAATTTTAGTGCCAAAGGTAGGTGCAGCTGATGGCGCTCAATCCTTAACATCAAATTCGAGTATTGCTGCGCAGCCAAATCTTGAGGGTAAAGCTGAAGATCTTACTGCTGTGCTGCCGCTTGCGGCCTTAGTGCCACAGGTGTTGCTATTAGATCTCGCGGGCGTTAATCCAGTATTTGGCCAGCATTATCGTGACTTAACACTTTCTCCTAATACCTTATCTACTGCTGATTTAGTACGAATCCAAGCTGATGTTACCGGTTACTGGCATTATGTGATGACATCCGCAGAATGTAACAATGCTGGATCCCCAGAGACGGTTTCATCCGTTATTCCAGAGGATCCCCAATATCAAAAGGTGCTTAAGCAAATCGCCCATTTAGTGCAATTGGACACAATTGAACCATGGGAAACTTTAGTGTTAGATGAAAAGCTAACCTTAGGAATGAGTCATCAGATCGTTGATACCATAGCAAATCGTGTGTGGATATTGGGAGACTTAGCCACTGAGCCTAGAGTGAATCAAGTTTATACCGAAGAACTTATGACTGGCATTAAGCGCTTTCAGCAAAAGCATGGGTTAAAACAGGACGGGGTGATAGGTAAGCAGACCTTATTTTGGGTGAACCAATCGCCAAGGGCGAGGGCGGTACTATTAGCTAAAAACACTATTCGACAAAGAGTGTTTGAACGTAAATTAGAGCCGAGTTATTTGCTGATTAATGTGCCCGCTTTTGAGATGACGTTGGTCGATAATGGTACGCCAGTGTTAAGTTCCAAGGTCATTGTGGGTAAATCTTCTCGGCAAACACCGATTTTGGACAGTCAGATTTCTAGCGTGGTGCTTAACCCTAGCTGGCGAGTGCCTAGCAGCATTTTACGGCGGGACATTCTGCCGCAAATTCAGCGAAATGGTCATTATCTTAATGAACGTCAATTTGATGTATACGATTATAACGGTCAACGGGTGCAACGAATGCCAGAGGAATGGCAGACCTTAGCCAGCGCTTCGTTTCCCTATCAGCTTGTACAACGCCCTGGGGCTAAGAATGCATTAGGTAAATATAAGTTTCACTTTGATAACAGTTTCAGTGTCTATTTACATGGAACTTCTGAGCCAAGTCTCTTTAAAAAGGACGATAGGGCACTATCATCTGGTTGTATTCGTATTGAAAAAGCCACTGAATTAGCCCAGTGGTTTAAAGAACATTTAGTGAAAGACAAACGTTTATGGGACAAGTTAGCCCCTGGTATTACTGAACCTCAGTGGTTTTCACTTTCCGAAAAGCTGCCCGTGCATCTGGTTTACTGGACTGCATGGTTAGACGATAGTGGGCAGGATCAATACCGTCGCGACATTTATGATTTGGAACCTGAGCTGACGAATGCTGTGCCTGCCACGGTTTTGGAACAACATTAACGTTTTTGTGCTGTAAAGTTGAACAAGATAAGCATCTGAACTCGCTTGGCATTTTGAAATCCTACTCAGAATGGGGTTGGCAAAACTTGATCTTAGGGCTTATTCAGTATAATTTGCCTTACTAGTGACCAAAAAGCATACAAAAGGTGATCATGTGACTTTAATATGTCCTGCCCGTAGGCAGTTATTGTTAGGCCTTAGTGGTGTGGCATTATGTTCCTTTATTCCCTCAAAAGCGGTTGCCAGCCGTTCAACCAAAGGGATCCGCGAGTTAAGTTTGTTTAATCGTCATACTGGCGAGCGCGATGACGGTAGTTACTGGGTAGATGGTCATTATCAGAGCAAGGTGTTAGACAATTTTAATCATTTGTTGCGGGATCATCGTCAGAATGTGGCAGCGCCTATGGATAAGCGCTTATTTGATTTACTCCACTCGCTCAAAACAACCTTGAATACCAACGATGAAATCCATGTAATTTCCGGTTACCGTTCACCAAAAACCAATGCCATGCTCGTGAGCCACAGTGGCGGAGTTGCTAAGAAGAGTTATCACATGCGCGGCATGGCGATGGACATAGCGATCCCTAGCGTTAAACTAAAAACCCTCAGAGAAGCGGCTTTATCCCTGAAACTCGGTGGTGTGGGTTATTATCCTAATTCTGGTTTTGTGCACGTCGATTGTGGTCCGGTAAGGCACTGGTAGCAATGATCTGTTGTTGGATCTGCTGATAAAAATCTTGTTCCAAAGCTTGCGATTCGATCAAGTAATGTCTGAGCAGCGGGATAAATTGTTGATTGAGTTTGTTCATTTCTCTATGTTGTTGCCAATCACAGATCAATAGGCTGAGACGTTGTGAAAATTGATATTGTCTTTGCCTCTGCGACTCAATATCGACGGACTCAATAATTTGCATAAGTAAGATCAAGCTGCGGTTTTTTTGTTGGGTGCAGGCAAGCAATTCTAAGAATTTTAATTCGAGGGTATTTTGCTGATAAGGAACGGTTTCGATAAGAGAGACGAGTTCACGGGCCAGTTGGCATGAAAGTCTATTTTCTTGTTGTAACTGGTATAGCGCATGACGCATTTTTTGACACAGCAGTTATCGAAATTTGCCCGAGCTTAACAGGCTTCTCAATTTCCCAGTGTGATCTAGATCTCGTGTTTTTTGTTTGAGATCAAAGCCTTTTCTCTGCGGTAACAGCCAAGATACAAGTTCCTCAATTTGATAAATAGCGGTCTGTTTTGCTAACGCTGACGCCGATAAATAGAGGGCTTGCGGTATTCTTGTGCGCCTTGGGTATCTATGTTAGTATTCGCGCGCTTTATATGAGCCGTCATTGGTCGAAAATGCCGGCAACTTTTTACTCTAAATTTAAGTGAGAAACACATGTCTTACACTATCCAAGCACAAACCCGCACTGAAATAGGGAAAGGTTCGAGCCGCCGCCTACGCCATGCTGGTAAAGTACCTGCTGTTATTTATGGCCAAGGCAAAGAGCCAGTTTCTATTGTTTTTGATCACAAAGATATCATTAACATTCAAGCTAATGCTGACTTCTACACTTCTACTCTGACTATCGTTGTTGATGGTAAAGAAGTGGGTGTTCGTGCACAAGCTATGCAACGCCACGTGTTCAAGCCAATCATTGAACATGTTGACTTCGTTTACGCTTAATTGTCGTAATTGAAGCAAAAAGCGCCTAAGGGCGCTTTTTTTGTGGCTGATTTTTAGTTGTTTGTATTTAATAGGTAGACACTTAGGCTTTACCCAAACAACCTCAACATACTGTAACGTGTATTGTGAGATTGTTTGGCTAGAGTGATTGAATGCTAATTTTTTAGTGTCAATATCTTGGTATTCATATGGTTACTTGATATTGAAGTTGTAATAGATATCAAGTGATTGGCCTAAAGTGCCTGACACGGTTTCTAGATAGAGTTGTGAGAGTAAGTAATACCTGACTGTCATTTCGTAACCAGGGTTAAATACACCTACTCCGTATTTCACCATTAAGTTATCGCCGATAAAGCCACTGATCGCCACACGCCCTTCATCATTAGTGTCGAGTTGCACGTTAGAGAAACCAAATTCTTCAATGAGTCCTGTCGCAGTATTCCCTAGGTTGTTAATTGCGCCACCGCCCACCTGTGAGCCTAAACCGAGTGCCGCGCCCATCATCAGCGAGTTATTTTGCTCATTGTTGGCGCTGTTAAAGCCACTGCCTTTGATAATGTAAGACAAGATTTCGGCCTGCTCTTTGGCGGGATTGGAAAATAAGGTCACCACTGGGCGTGATGGCGTGCCTGTGACGCGTACACCTGCCACTAAGTCCTCAGTCTTAATTTCCCGTATCGCTTCAATATTCAGGTTTGGTAATGACGTTGGCCCCACAAATTGCACTTCACCAGTGCGGATTTTTAGGGTTTGGCCCATAAACTTGTAGCTACCTTGATTGACTTTGATATTACCGAAGAGCAAAGGAGGACGGAAAGCTTGCTGCTGTAGCTTTAAGGTCCCTTGGAGTTTACCTTTGAGACCCATACCATCAATTCTGAGTTCGTTCCCCACACTGATATTCAGATCTGCAACGATGGCGTAGGGGCTAGTTTTAGGCTGAGTGGCGGCAATGGAGTCGTCAAATACCACGTCTTCGGAGGCTGCGACACCGCCTTCCGCTAATGGCACAATTTTAATGTTGCCAGAAGGCACCGCTATTTTTCCTTTTACTGCCAGTTGCTTACTGTTGAAGGTTAAGTTGATCTCGGGGGAGACATCGAGAATAGCCAGTGGCGGTTGGATCACGGCGAGCTTATCGCCTTCGAGGGCTAACTCGCCACTAAATTGACCTTGGGGCCATTGCAGTTGACCATTCACTCTGCCTAAACCATTGCCCATCATCCAACGTCCCTTAAGCTGCGCTTGTTGACCCGCAAATGACATCGACATGTCAATTTTGTCGATTAATGTTGGGTTTGCAGTTAGGGCTAAGGCGCCCTCAGTTAAGGCCATGCTCCCCGATACTTCGGGCGCATCTAGACTACCCGCAAAGTTAAGTTGACTCGTTAGCAAACCTTGCACTGTATTTAATTGAGGGAAAAACTCCCCAAGTGGCTGCAAGTTGATTTGCTTGATATTGGCATAACCTGACAGAGTGCGATCGGGTGTGACATTGACGTTAACCTCACTCTGCCAACTGGCCACGCCTTCTGATTCAAAATCTAAAACCGTCGCCAGCCGTTTTGCATCTAAGGTCGCTTTTAATGACAGGTTTTGGTAATTAATGGTGACTTCACGATTTTTATCCCGTTTGAGCATAATGCTGCCGGGAGCAAAATCAAAGTTTACATCGGCAGTAGGCTTACGGCCAGCAGCCCATGCAACATTGGCTAATAGCGATGCTGGGCCGTTCCAACGCATATTCGTTGGTAATATTGGGACAAGTAATTGCCCTGGATTACCTAAGTAGCTCACCTGTGCGCTGCCTTTTTTACCTATTGGTGTATTACTGTTTAGGCAGATATGGCTATTGGGATTCATGAGGCAAAAGGGCGTAATGCTGCCTTGATTCTTGATTTGGTCCCAAGCCAGATTAATGGTGTTATCGAGCTGCCATAGGCCTACGGGCGTGTTGAGATTTAAACGATCAACATCGAGCTGTAGTCGTGACTTCTTCACATCGTATTGGCTGCTCATCGTTGCATCGAGCCCAAGATCGCCCGTGGCGTTGAGAGTGAGTTTTTGAGCGTTAATGGTACCTTTCGCCCCGAGTGTCACTGTATCTAAATTTTGTTCTGCAATCTGTAAGGTTTTTGATTTTAGCGAGATAGCAAATTCATGTTGATCTAGCGGCTTGTAATAGGCCTTTAAATTAGATTCCTGCAGTTTAATGTTTTGATAGTAAAGTTCTGCCAGCTGCGCTGTAAGCTCGACCTGGGGGTGTTTCTCGTCACCAGTGACATTGATCTGCGCCTGTAGTTGGCCGCTGGCCTTAGGTAACCATAGGCCAAAGTCGGGCACTTGTAATTCACCTTGGAGATCCCAATTGGCATTGGCTTCGCCTTTGAGTGCCAGAGTTGAACCTAGTACTTTGGCGTTCAGCCCTTTAGTACTGACATACAGGGAGTCATTCACACTGATATCCCCTGTAATGTCGAAGGGATAACCTTGCAAAGTGCCAGTGAGCTCAGTATCGCTCAGGGATACTTGCCAACGGGGGTCTGCAAATGAGCCTTTAGTGCGTAATTTTCCTGAAATCAAACTGTCCGGTAAACCCGTTGTACTTTGCGCTGTATCCGTTTGTGGCAGCTGTATTTCTTGTAATTTGATGTCATTGATCCAGAGATTGGCGTTCCAGCTAATGGCTTTTTGATAATCGAGTTCGCCCGTGAGTTTGACCTTACCAATCGCGCCCATTACATCAAGATTATTGATGGTTAACTTAGCATCTTGATGTTGGATGTCAGTGTCTATGTCGAGCACTTTGTGAAATGGTGTGATCAGTTGGCCAGTAAGACTCGCCTCTTGCCGATTAAGGTCGCCTTGGCTATCGAGTGTGGCATCGCTTACCGAGTATTCAGGGTTCTTCAGTGGCCACTGAAGCCGTGTCTGTTCAAGTTTCACCTTGTAGGGCAGGTTAGGGTCTTGCAGTGTTATTTGGCCATCTAGTGTAAAGTCTGCATCGCCCTTGGCGACGGCATTCACCTGAAGTTGCCCTAAACTTTGGCTCAGCTTTAACGTTAATACTTGATGAGTGAGATCTGGCAATTCGACTAGTTGGTTAAGGGTGAGATTTGCCTCTAAATCGAGTGGATAATCTTTATCAAGTGTTAGGCTGCCTGTGATATCGGCGCTGCCATCGGTGTGGCTAATGGCGAGATGGTCTAAGGTCAATTGGTATTCACGGAAACTGCCTTGTAGTTCTGCATGGCTAAAAACATCTTTACGATTGCCGATTTGCAGTGTGGTGTTGTCTAGCGTTAAGGCATTGACCGTCACAGGGAAAGGCATAAATACTTGTGGCAATTGTGCTAAAGCCCATTCAGCCTCTTTTGTTAGCGACGGACTGGCCGATGGTGTAGGTGTAGTATTCGTAGCAGTGCTGGGATTTGCTGCATTCGTTACCGCTGCCGTGCTAGTTTGTGTTGCTACATCGGTTGATGCAGGGATCAGTATGAATAATCCTTCGCTGGATAGCTGTTTAACCGACAAACCTTCGGTAAACCATTGTGCTTCTGCGTTAAGACGATTAGCGGTAAATTGCATATCATCCACTTGGATATTAACGCCATTGAGTTCAGCAGAATCTAAAACAATATCAAAGGGTAATAGGAGCTCGCTGGGTTCTTCATCAAGTGGCGCGACTGGCGCTTCGTTTGAGTCTGCAGAAAGCGCTAGGGTATCAATAGTGACATTGACTTTAGCCGCAGATAAGCTATTCACGCATAAGCGTTTTTGCAGTAAACAGGCGGGCTGCCACAGTAAATGCAGATCCTCAAGTTGCACGTTCATTCCGGCCATAGACCAAGCCGCGTGTGATAGGGCTAAGTCTTTGTTAATGGAACCAGAGGTATAAGTCAGTTCAAGATCGGGTACAAATTGATCGGCTAAACCCACGGTAATGCGCGAGCCAAATTCAGTGCCGAGTAATAGGGCGATTAACACTAAAAGCCCTAATGGCACATAGATAATAATCCGAGTCCAGAGTTTGAACTGCCGCCACAGTCTTTGAATGAATGACACCGATGGGGTGACAGAGGTCACTATGGTTTCAGTGGCTTCGGCTTCATTGGCTTCAATGATGGGATTATCAACGATATCTTGTTCGCTTGGCTTATTATGCTCTGGGGGCTGGCTCATAGATCTGTCCCCATGGTTAGGTGAATTCGCCATGATCTTTCAATGGTCTCAGTTTCTTTCAATCCGACCCCTAAATCTAATTTGATTGGACCAATCGGGGAGATCCAATGGATACCGCCACCGACAGAGACGACAGGTTCAAATTGATTATTATCGAAGGCGTTACCCGCATCGATAAATGTGCCGACCCGCCAAGTGGGGGTCACATAATATTGATATTCCAAACTACCAACCATTAAATAGCGGCCACCGATAACCTCGCGATTGGTTTTTCCATCGTCAGCAACATAGTCTAAATAGGGGCCGAGTTCTTGATAACCATAACCTCGGACACTCTGATCGCCACCGGCAAAATAGCGTAGTGATGGTGGGATAGAGGCAAGATCATTCTCGTTAGCTAAGTTGGCAGCTAAATCAATACGAGCGACGATTCTGTGGTTATCGAAGAAGGTATCAATCCATTTAAATTTAGCTTGCAAGCGGGCTAGGCGGGTTTCTGATCCTAAATAGGGATCGGCATAGTCTAGGCTGTAAATTTGTCTAAACCCGGATTTAGGATCCAGTGAGTTATCTCCCCGGCTAGTCCGAGAAAAGTTAATTCCTGCCAGATAAAACGACGGCATATAATCGACGTCAGACTGGGTATATTCTTCGCGTATGGCCTCCAACGAATAACTCATTAGCCATTGATTTTCTAGTCTTTGCTGACGTAATAGTCCCAGAAGGTACTTAGTCGACTCGAGCTGGCCTGTGTTACTAAAATCACGATTCTCGGCATCATATACTTGAGTCACACCGTATTTGTCCCGCAGCAAACCGAGGCGGATCTTTAATTGATCGTCTAAGGGATGTGTGAGCGGAATCGTATAAGTGGTTAATAACTTTGGTCTATCGGGCGACCATTCGAGACTGGTTTCTTGGGAATGCCCGTATTTATTGATTTGTGGTGTACGCCAAGTCACGCGCACCCTCGGATCAAAGGCTTGATCTGTTTTGCCAATATCACCACCAAAACCGAGTTCAATTGCGTGACTTGCCTTAGGCGTTAATTCGACTCGCATTGGAATATGGTTATCTTCGACGTTATCGATTTGCGGGATCACTTTGATATTGGCGAAATAACCAGTATCTAATAACTGACGATTCAAGGCGCTTACACGGCGAGTTGAGTATGAAGCACCTTCTTTAAAGGGGATAAGATCCTCTAATATATCGGGTTCTAAGTTATGGCCATCGAAACTGACTTGGCCAAATCGGTAACGTTTGCCTGAATCAAAATGCAAACTTACCTGTGCGGTATTAATATCGCGGTTAACTTTAATTTGTGATTCAGTAAATTCGCCATCGAAGTAACCTCGTGCCAAGGCTAAGGTGACGAGTTGCGATTTTACGTCGCTGTAAACACCGTGATTTAACACATCGCCGGGTTTAATGTTGACCTTTGCGAGCCATTGATCGAAAGCTCGGTCATCAAGCATTTCACCACTAAAATTAATATCGACCCACTGAACAATGGTTGGCTCGCCGGGGCTGATTTCAAGTTTTAATTCCCACGGTCCCTTGTCATGCTCAATCAGCTTTTCTTCTACTTCACCGTGATAGTAGCCCATGGATTCTAAGGCGGTGCTGATATTGTCATCGACATTAAACAAAAAGGCACGGCGCTGCACCTCAGATTCAGGTAAAGCGCCTAAGTGAGCAACTATGTTGCTTCGAAGCGCTTCATTCACGCCTGTAACAGATAATTTGATAAAATCATCTGCTGCTGCGACTGATGTGACTGAAATCAGACTCAGAAACAAGCAAAGACGAATGTAATGTGAGGTGATTTGCAAAAATGGCTGCACTTTATAGTCCCTGTGATTTGGCATCATTGTCGCCAGAATAAAACCAACAGGCAAGGAGATGATTGAAATTACACGATGAAATGGTTACAAAGGACGCTACTTTTTAAGGGGATGTAAAGAATGAAAACAAAATTAGCCACCTTTAGTTTAATTATTTCGGGCCTACTTTTTATGTCACATAACACCTTTGCCAATGATAAACCGTTCGCCATTGCGATCCACGGCGGCGCGGGGACGATTTCTAAAGCTAATCTCACCCCTGAACAACGCCAAGCCTACAAAGATAAGTTAAAGGAAGCGGTCGATAAAGGCTCAAAAGTTTTAGAGGAGGGCGGTGACAGCTTAGTGGCAGTACAAACCGCAATTAATATCCTTGAAAATAGTGCTCTGTTTAATGCTGGTATAGGCGCGGTTTACACCTATGACGGCGGACATGAATTAGATGCCGCCATTATGGATGGCAAAACCATGAATGCTGGTGCTGTTGCTGGAGTGCGTCATATTGCCAATCCAATTGACTTAGCCTTGGCCGTGATGAATAAATCTGAGCACGTGATGCTCTCGGGCGCAGGAGCAGAAGAATTTGCACTGACTCAAGGTTTTACTTTAGTGCCAAATCATCATTTTGATACTGACGAGCGTTATCAGCAATTACTCGATGCACGGCAAAAACTGCAAGCTGCGGCTAAATCTGAACAAGTTGCTAATGTTGAGATGAAGGACCTCGATTACAAATTTGGTACCGTTGGTGCTGTCGCCTTAGATAAAAAGGGTAACTTAGCTGCAGGTACATCGACCGGTGGTATGACGGCAAAACGCTTTGGTCGTATCGGTGACTCTCCTGTCATCGGTGCTGGCACTTATGCTGAAAACGGTGTTTGTGCCGTATCGGCAACGGGTCATGGTGAATTCTTTATCCGTTACCTCGTAGCGGGGGATATTTGTGCCAAGGTGAAATATCAGCAAAAATCTATCATTCAGGCTGCAGATGAAGTTATTAATCAATGTCTTATCACTGCTGGCGGTTCAGGTGGTGTGATTGCAGTCGATCAGCGTGGCAATATTGCTACGCCATTTAATACCGAAGGTATGTACCGCGCCACCCGTAGTAATGGTGAGTCAGCCCAAGTGCTAATTTGGCATGATCAATAATGTCATTGGTAGAAGCATCTAGGTTTATAACTGACATGACTTAGAAACGTTAAAACTTCGAAACCTTAAAAAGCGAGTGCCGCAAAAGTGGACTCGCTTTTATTTTTATATCTTAATTGTACTAATATATTGAAAAATAACCAGATAAAGATCATTAAGCAGTATGGCTTATGATGTTTATCTGAGTGGTGCGGTTTGAGTTGGCCTAATAATTACCGCTGTTTTAACCTTTGAAATTCAAATCTAGCAGTATAGAAGCCTAGATGTCTATATATCTAAATGATCTATTATTACTGTTTAATATATCAAATAGTTATTAATTCATTATCCATCGACCCATAAAGGCATAGAATCCGGCTCAGACAATGCATTAAATGGGAGTCATTGATGGAACAATTACCGATATTGAATTTAAGTGATTGGCATGCGGGTGGACAACGTCGTAACGCTTTTATTACTAAGCTTGCCGATGCTGCCAGAAGAATAGGGTTTTTCTATCTCACCGGCCACGGCATTGAGCTTGCTAGACAGCAGCAAGTACTTCAGTTAGCGGCAGATTTCTTTGCGCTGCCCGTCGTAGATAAACTTGCGGTGAAAATGGCTAATACACCGCATTTTCGCGGTTATACCCGTTTGCAAGGTGAATTGACCTTAGGGAAACCGGACTTGCGGGAACAGTTTGATATCATGCAAGAAGAAGTGGCTAATCCTCAGCAGTCTGATGTGCCTATATGGTGGCAGCTACAGGGGCCTAATCAATGGCCGTCACAATTACCACAGATGAAATCGACTTTATTGGCATGGCAACAGGATTTAGCCGATACCAGTGTCACACTATTGAGGGCTTTAGCTGTTGCGCTAGAGCAGCCAGAAAGCGCCTTTGATGCCACGATCGAAGCGGGTCCTTATCAGCATATGAAGCTTATTCGCTATCCCAGCGCGGATGGACAGACTTCAGGCCAAGGTGTAGGGGCACACAAAGATCCTGGCTATTTGACCTTAGTGCTGCAAGATAAGCAATCCGGTTTAGAGGTTCAGACTGACAACGGTTGGTTAAGCATACCGCCATTAGAAGACGCCTTTGTGGTGAATATAGGTGAATTACTTGAGTTGGCTTCTAATGGGTATTTAAAGGCAACCAACCATAGGGTGACGAGCCCGCCTGCTGGGGTCGAGCGCTACTCGTGTGCCTTTTTTATGGCGGCGCAGTTGAATGCGACAGTTCCTTTGTTACCTTTGCCAAAGCATCTGGCGAACAAAGCTCAAGGACCGGCAAGCGATCCATTAAATCCTCTTTTCCACCAAGTGGGCCAGAACGTATTAAAAGGGCGTTTGCGCTCTCATCCCGACGTTGCTCAAGCACATTACGCCTCATTCGCTCATGCCATTTAATGGTTATTAGGATCTATTATGCAATTTAAAACTAAATTACTTCACACCCATTATGCCGCTGATAACTCGACGGGCGCTCTTACAACTCCTATCTATCAAAGTAGCACCTTCGCCTACGGTAGTGCCGAGGATGGTCGAGCCCGTTTTGCAGGTGAGCAACCGGGCTTTATCTACAGTCGCATGGCGAATCCGACAGTGCAGGCGCTTGAATATCAATTAGCACAACTGGAAGGGGCTGATGAAGCACTCGTTGTTGCGAGTGGGATGGCGGCAATCAGCAGTATTTTCTATGCCTTAGCGAGTCAAGGTGATGAAATCGCATTTATCGACCCCGTATACGGTGGCACTGCGGCATTTTTAATCCAAACGTTAACCCGCGCGGGTATTACTGTGCGCCGTTATCAAGATGATGATCATTTATTGGCAGAGATTACCGCCGAAACAAAAATTATTTTATTTGAGCCCATCACCAATCCGACCTTAAAAGTCAGTGACTACCGTAAGGTTAAGCTTGCCGCCGAAAAAGTGGGCGCTATAACCATTTGTGATAATACGTTTTTAACCCCGTATTTATTCAAACCGCTGGAACATGGCATTGATATCGTGATGCACAGTGCCACTAAGTATTTAAGTGGCCATGGCGATTTAATCGCAGGTGTTGTCGCTGGACCTAAGGCATTAATGCAACCTATTCGCACTATAGCGCTTAAACATATCGGCGCTGCGATTGGGCCACAGGAAGCCTATTTATTACAGCGAGGCTTACGTACCTTAGCACTTAGAATGGATGCTCATCTTGCGGGCGCGGCTAAGGTCGCCGCTTTTCTTGCAACCCATCCGAGCGTTGCAAAAGTTTATTACCCAGGGCTAGCAGAGGATCAAGGTCATCAAGTTCTGAGTGAAACCATCAACGCTTTTGGCGGTATGGTGAGTATTGAGCTCGAAGGGGGTTTTAATCGAGCGGCGCAGTTTTTAGATCATTTGAACTTGTTTACTCAAGCGGTCAGTTTAGGCGACTTAGAGAGCCTTGCCTGCCACCCCGCTAGTACCACCCATGCCGCTATGGATGCTGCGAGTCGGCTAGCTTCAGGGGTGAATGACAACCTGATTAGATTGAGCATTGGCGTCGAAGATCCTCAAGATTTGATTGCCGATCTTGAGCAAGCCTTAGCCATTTAAGCATATTGATACTAACCATCCCCAGTTAAATTGATTGGGGATTTCAAAAATATAATGTTATTCATTTTGTCTATCTAAAGTTAATTTCCGTATTTTTTTACGTTTTTTTTACGCGTCAGAATTGTTTTCGTCTGTTAAAGTGAAAATCTGTATGACATAACGACTTACATTTTGATGGACAAACTAAGTGTTTTTAAACTCTCTGTTAGGTTGAGCTTTATTTCTGAGTGCCTACTCGCTATTTGCTTGTATTTACCCTCTTGGAGGGTGTCATCTAAAGCATTATTATTGTACTCCAACTCGTTGTCGTTATGATTACACTTCAATGTTGTTTTCAATATACGTATATGGCTGTATTTGTTGAAGCTATTCGTGTTTATTTTTTATCTAATGTTCCTTGTTATTCTCTCCCAATGATAGATGTGGCTGTTTTTATCAATCTAATCACTTTTATTGTCATAGCCATTGTCGCGACAATAAGTCAACTTGCAATCCACCTTAGACGACAAAGAGTATTAGGGGGCGATCTATTTCCTAACCTAACTCTGTTATCGATTGCATATAATTTTAGAACAGGACGTGAGCGCTTGTATTTTATGATACCTAATAAATTATTCATTAAGTCTTTCACGATAAATATCTAAAGGTGAGTTGGAATGATTGCAGTCAGTGGAATACAGAAATCTAGCTCTCGATTTCATACCATAATTCATCTATGTAGCTTTTTGATTGTCATATATAGCTTCACCATGTTGATGCCTATCGCTGTTGCATTATTTTATAAAGATGGATATATCACTCCATTTTTAATCACATTCCTCCTCTCCCTTTTTATTGGTGTGGTCGGTTGGAAGATGACAAGTGAGGAAAATAAAAATCTGCAAAAACGTGATGGCTTCATGGTCGCTTGTTTATTTTGGCTGATATTTTCCTTAATGAGTGCATTACCTTTTCTTCTTGATAGACGATTGGACTTGAGTTTAACCGATGCCATGTTTGAAGGTGTGTCTGGCATTACGACGACTGGAGCCTCGATTTTTTCAGATATTGATGAACTACCCAAATCGATTTTATTTTATCGAGCACAGCTTAATTTCCTCGGTGGGTTAGGGATAATTGTTTTGGCCGTTGCAATTATGCCATTTCTTGGTATTGGTGGCGCAAAATTATATCAGTCTGAGATGCCAGGTCCCATGAAAGAGGAAAAGATGACGCCCCGCCTTGCGGATACGGCTCGAAATTTATGGGGGCTTTATAGCGTACTTGCCTTAGGTTGTGCAGTTGCTTATAAACTTGCAGGAATGAATTGGTTTAATGCCATATGTCATAGTCTATCTACCGTTTCATTGGGTGGATTTTCCACACATAGTGACAGCTTAGGATATTATAACAGTGCTGCAATTGAGCTTGTGGGTGGTGTGTTTTCAATACTTGCAGCAATCAATTTCGCCTTATACTACATAGTGTTAGTTCGGCGAAGCTTCAAGCCTATTTGGTATAATGCGGAGGTTCGATTTTTTATTCTCATATTATCTATCGTTGTTGGGATCGCTTGTTTAGAGCTGAATCGTACTCAAACTTTTGATATTAAAGATTCATTGGTACATGGATTTTTTCAAACAGTTTCAGTTATGACGGACAATGGATTAGGCTCTGCAGGTTATCCTAATTGGCCCAGTCATATTGTGCTTTTATTATTAGGCGCGAGCTTTTTTGGTGGATGCTTTGGTTCTACTTGTGGCGGTATTAAAGCTGTCAGATTTTTACTTTTGTACCGTCAAGGGATCCGAGAAATTCATCAATTGGTTCATCCTAATGCCATTTTAACGACAAAGATCAGTGGCCAAGTTGTTTCAGACAGAGTCATTCGTTCAGTATGGGGATTATTTTTCCTGTACATATTTTTTACTTGCGTTTTTGTATGGGGATTGGTCGCCATTGGACATGATTTTGCCACCGCCTTTGGAACCGTCGCCGCGTGCATTAATAATATGGGGATTGGTTATGGTGACACTGCATCTGGATTTGGCACGTTAAAAGATGCGGCTAAATGGCTGATGTGTGTCGCTATGCTTTTTGGGCGATTAGAAATATTTCCTGTACTCATTATTTTCTCACGGGCATTCTGGCGATTTTAATTTTAAATGTATTTTATGGTTGATTTGTTGAATTGACTGGGAGGGTCAGTAAATGAAATGGTTATTAACATGTATATTACTCATTATGCTAGTAGGGTGCCAGAAATCGCCAGTTTATACCAAGTTAGAAGGCCTTGCGCAGGGAACGAGTTGGCATGTGACATTTTGGAGTAAAGACAAGTTAAATAGTACAGAGATAAATCGCGAGATTGAACGGCAATTGGCAGAAATAGATCTTCATATGTCTACTTATCGTTCAGATTCGGTGATTTCTCGTTTTAACAGTATGCACTCCGCTATGGCGGTCGGGGATGATATTTTAGGGCTCATAGGGATAGCCAAGGAGGTCACTTCAAAAACGGAGGGTTGTTATGATTTGACCATTAAACCATTATTCGATTTGTGGGGATTTACCCATAATCAATTAACTATTCCTACAGAAAGTGCACTTCAACAGACATTAACCTATGTTGGCTTACATCATTTAAGTATTGATAATCAAATGTTAACTAAAGATTTGCCAGAGATACATCTTGATTTATCTTCGATTGGACAGGGATATAGCGTAGGCAAAGTTGCAGATGTGCTAAAGCGATACAATATCGATAATTATTTGGTAGAGATTGGCGGTGAAATGGTCGTACACGGCAGTAAGCTCGACGGTTCTGCTTGGAAAATCGCGATTGAAAAACCGCTGCCCGAACAGCGAATAATGCAAAAGGTTCTGCTTATTAATTTCCCTCAAGCGATCATGACATCGGGTACATATCGTCATTATTTTGATCATTTAGGGCAGCGCTATTCACATATTATTGATGCGCGAACCGGTAAACCCGTAACCCATAACACAGTATCTGTAACTGTATTGGCAACGGATCCGGCTAGAGCAGATGCTTGGTCTACAGCGCTATTATGTTTAGGAAGTCAAGAAGGATTAGTCGTCGCTAATCAGAATGATATAAAAGCATTATTTATTGATGACAATAAAGGTGTACTTAAAGAGATTAAGACTGATAGCTATAATAAAATGAAAAATATAGAGCTTAATTAATCTACAATATCATCGCTAGGTCATGTGTTAATGCCAGTTAGTATTTCTAGCTGGCATTTTTATTTTACTTTTATAGCTAATGCCATGGTTTATTGTGGCCTTATTTACCACTGATTATGATGACTTTTACGTATTCTTTACGGGATTAGTCATTTGGACTCTAGAGACTTTACGCGGTTAATTCATATATTTGTCCTGTTACTCACTTTCTTAAGGACAAATTATATGGACTGGATATTTCTAATACTTTCCATAGCACTTTTCATCTACTTAGCAGTGGCAATGTTTGCCCCTAATAAGTTTTAGGAGTCGTTATGTTTGAAATTACCCTTATTTTTACTACTGCGCTTGGGCTCGCATGGCTGTTGGGATCCTATATGACAGGGGTTTTCTCTGGTCAGTCCCATTTTTCAGATCGTTTATTTAATCCCATTGAAAAGTGGATTTATCGGGCTATAGGCGTAAATGCCCATTCGGGGATGACATGGAAATCCTATGGTGCAGCGTTTCTTATCAGCAACTTGGTACTTGGCATTTTGGCGTTTCTTATCCTTAAATTCCAACATGTGTTACCGCTTAACCCCGATGGCATAGGACCATTATCTTGGGATCTGGCTTTGCACACTGCGGTGTCATTCCTCACCAATACCAATCAACAGCACTATTCCGGGCAGGCTCAGCTCAGTTATCTATCCCAAGGATTTGTCATTGTCACACTGCAATTTGTCACTCCAGCCATGGCGCTGGCTGTTTGTGTGGCGATTTTGCGGGGAATGTTAGGCGGGTTGAATAATGACAGCGCCAAAGAGGGCGAGGCTCGAAATCTGGGTAACTATTATGTTGACCTAGTGCGCGGTGTACTCAGACTTATGCTGCCATTAGCGGCTATTGTAGCGCTGTTACTGACTTGGCAAGGCGTACCGAGTAGTTTTGACGGTGCGCAAAAAGTAAACACCTTAGATTCTGCATCACCTATCACTGAGCAGGTCGTTCCGATCGGCCCCGTTGCTTCTATGGTGGCCATCAAGCAGTTAGGCACTAATGGCGGGGGCTGGTATGGCCCCAACAGTAGTAACCCTCTTGAAAACCCAACGCCAGTCAGTAATGCAATCGAGACCATTGCCTTAGTGCTGATCCCTATGGCCGTCGTCTTTATGGCGGGCGGAATGCTAAGACGCAAAAAATTTACCTTGATGGCTTTGGTGGCTATGGGTCTATTGAGCGTCAGTTTTCTTGGGGCAACTGTGTACAGCGAGTTGCAACCCAACGCTGCCTTTGCGGGATTAAGCGCCCAAGGGCCGAATATGGAGGGTAAAGAAGTTCGCTTTGGACCTGAGCTTTCGGCGCTATGGGCTTCTTTTACCACACAAACCTCTAACGGTTCGGTCAATGCCATGCACGATTCATTCAATCCAATCGGGGGATTGATGACGCGATCAGGCATGTTACTTAATGCGATATGGGGCGGTATTGGCTGCGGTTTTGTTAACTTTATCGTTTATGTGTGGATTGCTGTTTTCTTATCGGGATTGATGATTGGCCGTACGCCAGAGATATTTGGTCGTAAGCTCGAAACCCGTGAAATCACCCTTTTGGGAAGTCTATTAGTTTTACCTACCTTGTGCGTCTTAGGTTTGACGGCGATCACTGTGGCTATCCCGAGTATTACGGGCAACAGCAACCCCGGCTTTCATGGAATTTCGCAAGTCTTTTACGAATATACCTCCGCTTTTGCTAATAACGGTTCGGGTTTTGAAGGTTTAGGTGATAACACGCCTTGGTGGAATATCAGCTGCGTTATCGCCTTACTGCTTGGTCGATACTTGCCACTGTTTTTACCGCTGGCGATTGCGGGGATGATGTCGAGTAAAAGAGTGAGCCCCGACAGTAACGCGAGCTTGAAGCTCGAGAGTCCCACCTTTTGTTTCACCCTTATTGCTGTGATTTTAATCATTAACTTCCTGTCTTTCTTACCTGCGGCGGTATTAGGGCCTATTGGCGAAGCTTTAGAACTTGCCACTATGAGTCTGGAGAAATAGTCATGCATAAACCTGCTCAAATATTAGATAGCGCCGGCGTGAAGCAAGCTGCCTTCGGTGCTGTAAAGAAAATGTCCTTAGTGAGTATGGCTGGCAACCCTGTGATGTTCGTGGTGATGGTGGGCGCTTTACTCGCCGCTTTGATCACAGGACAAAAGTTCTTCAATGGCGAGACTGTTGGTTTTGAGCTAGCCACGACCCTTATTCTTTTGCTTACCGTGTGGTTTTCTAACTTTGCGGAATCCGTGGCAGAGGCAAGGGGGCGCGGACAAGCGGCTAGCTTAAAGTCAGCGAAAGAGGCCTTGCAGGCTCGGCGCATACGCCACGGTGAGTTGGAATCCGTATCCGCAACTTTGCTTGTCAAAGGCGATAAGGTGAAGGTTTTACAGGGTGATTATATTCCTGCCGATGGTGAAATCATCGAAGGGATAGCCACTATTAATGAATCGGCGATTACCGGTGAATCTGCGGCAGTGCTGCGTGAAGCGGGTACCGATCATTCCGGTGTGATTGGCGGCACTAAGGTACTTACGGGTGAAATTACCGTGCTGGTTGCCAACGATCCTGGGAATAGCTTTTTAGATCGTATGATAGGGCTGGTCGAAGGGGCGAAGCGTCAGAAAACACCGAACGAAACGGCGTTGACTGTGCTACTTGCATCATTGACTGCGGTTTTCCTCATCGTGGTGGTGACTTTGCCACCCATGGCGGGTTTCGTCGGTGCAAGCCTTGATTACACAATGTTAATTGCGCTGTTAGTGTGTTTGATCCCAACGACGATTGGTGGCTTGTTACCCGCTATTGGCATTGCAGGCATGAACCGCGCCTTAGCCGCCAATGTGGTCGCTAAATCGGGTAAAGCCGTGGAAGTTGCGGGGGATATCGATACGTTACTGCTAGATAAAACTGGCACTATCACTTTCGGTGATCGTCAAGCGACCGCATTTTTACCGGTGAAAGGCATTGCTGCTGAGATGTTGCGTGATGCGGCGGTGCTGTCTTCCCTCGATGACCCCACCCCTGAAGGGAAATCTGTACTCAAATTGGCCATAGATTTGGGCGCGGTGTTGCCCGTCAAACCTACGGATGCGACTTTTATCCCATTTACGCCGGAGACTCGGGTTTCTGGGGTGATTTTAACCGATGGTATTCAAGGCATTAAAGGCGCTGGCGATGCGATGCAGTTTTGGGCGCAGCAGCATCAAATTCACTGGCCTGAATCAGTTAACGCGCTTATCCGCAAAGTGGCTTTGCAGGGGGGGACTCCTTTAGTCGTCGCCTGTGGCACGCACATTTTAGGGGTTATAGCCTTAAGTGACGTGATTAAGCCAGGCGTTGCGGAGCGGTTTGCCCGTTTAAGAGCACTCGGTGTGCGGACCATCATGGTGACAGGGGATAATCCGTTAACGGCTGGCGTGATTGCCGCCGAAGCTGGGGTCGATGATTTTGTCGCTGAAGCTAAACCTGAGGATAAACTTGCCCTTATTCGCGCAGAGCAGGCCAAAGGTCGATTAGTGGCTATGGTGGGGGATGGCACTAACGATGCGCCGGCATTAGCGCAGGCCGATGTAGGTCTTGCGATGAACTCGGGTACGCAAGCTGCTAAAGAAGCTGGCAATATGGTGGACTTGGATTCTGATCCCACTAAATTACTGGCTATCGTTGAAGTCGGGAAACAATTGCTGATCACCCGCGGCGCCTTGACTACATTTTCTCTCTCTAATGATGTGGCTAAGTATTTTGCCATTATTCCAGCGGTATTTGCGGGGGCTTTGCCTGCGATTGGTGCACTGGATCTGATGCAGCTTCACAGCCCAACCTCAGCCGTACTCGCAGCGCTCGTATTTAACGCTCTTATCATTCCGGCCTTAATTCCATTGGCATTAAAAGGCATCAAGCTCAGACCTATAAGTGCCGAAAAATTACTGCGAAATAACATGCTGATTTATGGCTTAGGCGGGGTGATTTTACCCTTTGTCGGCATTAAAGCACTCGACTCAATCATTGCACTTATGCTCTAGGAGACAGTAATGAATTCAATCGTATATACCACTAAAACCCAGCATGCCGTTATGGGATTGAGAGCCAGTCTCGCCCTGTTATTTGTGTGTGGCGTTGTCTATACCGGCACTGTGACTCAGCTCGGTGGCGCTTTATTTCCCGTACAAGCTAAGGGCAGTGTGATCCACAGGGATAATGTCGCTATGGGGTCTGAGTTCATCGCTCAGCCCTTTGTTAATCCGGCCTATTTTTTTAGTCGGCCGAGCGCTGTCGGTTACGATCCTATGGCGACAGGTGGTAGTAATCTTGCGCCGAGTAACCCGGCGTTACGTGAACGTGTGATGGCAACAAGCCAAGAAATCCAAGCCAGAGAATCTGTTCAGGCCGCTGATATTCCAGTGGATTTACTCGCCACATCGGGGGCGGGACTGGATCCTCATATTTCACCCGCAGCAGCCAAACTGCAAGTCGCGCGCGTGGCTCAGGCTCGACAGTTAGCCGAACCACAAGTGTTGACCTTAGTGGCGCAATTTATCGAACCACCACAGTGGGGCATTTTTGGGCAAGCGCGCGTCAATGTGCTCAAGCTCAACCTCGCTCTCGACCAGATTGCTAAACACGCTCAATAAAACAATATTCTACTGAATTTAAGGATAAATTTTTATGTTACCGATTAAGTCTGCTCCTTGTTCACGCCTCTGTGCGGGTGTGATGATGGCATTATCTTCACTCTCTATGGGTGCGCTTGCCAGCACTGAGACTCATGGGGGCAATGCCTCTTGGCAGAGCCAAGGGAGTGTGATGCTCATCAGTGATTATGCGTTTCGCGGTATTTCTCAAACTGATGAAGGACCTGCAGTTCAAGCAGGGTATACCCTAAGCCATGATTCTGGCTGGTATGGCTCGCTTTGGGGCAGTAACATCGAATTTGGGGATGGAAGTTTAGAACTCGACTTGTCCGCTGGCTGGGCTAAAGATTGGGATAATGGCTTAACAACGGACCTAGGCGTGATACGTTACCAATACTCTCAGGACGATACCGACCTGAGTTATAACGAAATTTATGCTGTGGTAAGCTACGCCGATGCTAAGTTAGGGCTGGTTTATTCTCCTGATTATTTTGGCGAGAATGTGGACGATTTTCAGTATGTTTATGCCAGTTATGAGCCGCAACTGTTCTCTAATGTAAGTCTAGTACTGCATCTTGGGAGCAATTTTTTTGCTTCTCAGCAAGATATGGCACTGTTTTTAGGTTCTATGGCCGCAAGCAATAGCCACTATTTAGATTGGCGAGTTGGGCTGAACCTCAATATGACTGAGCAGGATGTGTTGAGTGTCGGTTATGTCGATACGGATTTATCGCAGAGTCAGTGCCAGTCCCTGTGTGATGCGCGCTGGATAGTGAGTCTTTCAAGGAGTTTCTAATCGTGGTACCAATCAGTCAAACACAGCAAGCCAATGCGCTCTTAAGTCAGATACAGCAAAATGATAAAGGTAAACTGACGGTTTTTCTTGGGGCGGCACCTGGCGTGGGCAAGACCTATGCAATGCTCAGTGCGGCAAGGGAAATGGCCCAGCAAGGTGTCGATTTGCTGGTTGGACTGGTGGAAACCCATGGGCGTGCCGATACCGAGGCCATGGTAGCGGGCTTTGAGGTATTGGCACGTAAACCCATTGATTATCATCATAATCGTTTAACGGAATTCGATTTGGATGCGGCGCTGCTTCGTCGGCCTAAGCTTATCTTAGTCGATGAATTGGCCCACACGAATGTCCCCGGTAGTCGTCATAAACGGCGCTATCAAGACGTCGCAGAATTATTGGCTGCGGGCATTGATGTCTATACCACAGTCAATATCCAACATTTGGTCAGTTTGAATGATCTGGTTTTGCAAATTACTCAAGTGCGGGTACGGGAAACTGTACCTGATCGCTTCCTTGATGAAGCCCATGAAATTATATTTGTCGATTTACCGCCATCAACACTCATCGAACGCTTACAGCAAGGCAAAGTTTATCTGCCAGAGTATGCTCGTTCGGCTTTAGATGCTTTTTTTTCGGTCTCGAACTTGACGGCACTGCGCGAATTGGCAATGAAAAAAGTCATAGAGCGAGTCGATGCAAAACTGATTTGTGAACTGGATGCCAAAGCACAGGGAACGGATTTTGTTCTCAAAGACAGATTGTTGGTTTTAGTGAGTAACAGCAGTGATCATCAGTATTTGATCCGCATAGGTCGGCAGATTGCCGAGCGGCGGCAAATTCCTTGGTTAGTGCTTTGGGTCGATACCGGCAAAGCGCTGGGCCTTTATCAGCGGAAAAGGTTAAATGAGGCCTTTGCCTTAGCGAAGGAACTTGGCGCGCAGACCGAAGTATTACGCGACACGAGCAGTTATCAGGCCATTTTACCTTACATAGCCTTGCATCGAATTAACACAGTATTAGTCGGCGCGGGTGTGAAACGCACCTATCCTTGGTGGCGTAAAAGGCTGTATCAACGCTTGATTGAGTCTGGTTTACCTGTTGAGGTGAGTGTCTATCACGCACCCGAAAACCAAATGCAAGTACGAGATCCTATTACGCCTAAAGCCAGTTTTGGTGATCTTCGAGGCCATATTCTTGGGCTGATTGGCGTGGTGGTTATTTTTCCGCTGGTGGCATTTTTAGATACTTGGCTCAGTAATGGCAATCTGGTGTTGTTATATGTTTTCTTGATTGTCAGCATTGGCTTAACCTATGGCGCTAGGCCTGCCATGGCAACTGCGGTGTGGTCTTTTTTCAGCTTTAATTTCTTTCTTACTGATCCCAAATTTACTATGAATGTAAATAGTCAGGATGATATTGCCACTTTAATCTTTTTGATGTGTATAGGGCTTATCAGTGGCCCTGCGGCATCTCGGATCCGAAATCAGTTTATTTTACTGCGTGAGTCAAATCGTTATGCTGAAACCTTAAAAGATGTTGCCCAAGAATTATCGGTCGCCGATGATGAAAAAGCCCTTTGGCAAACGATAGGGCGCAAGATTGCTGGTTCAGTGAATGCCGATTGTTATATTGTTTTGCAGCGTAAAGACGGTCAGCGATCCTATTTACCGCTGCTGAATACGCCATTTAACGACCTTGATTTAGCCGCAATCGATTGGACCTTGCGCCATGGGCAAGCGGCGGGGCGTTTGAGCGATACCTTGAGCGCATCGGGTGTGAGTGTATTCCCCATTGAACTTGAAGGTACGACGATTGGCGCGGCGATTTTAGATTGGCAACCCACGGTCAACGAACTCAGTCCGTTTGATAGAGAGCTTATTTTAGCCATGTTACAGCAAGGCGCTAATACATGGCGGCGTATTCAGTTAGTGTCAGATCTTGAATCGGCACGGGTGAAAACAGAAATTGAGCAGTTACGTTCCGCATTATTATCGTCAGTGTCTCACGATCTAAAATCACCACTCTCAGCCATGATGGGGGCGGCGGAGAGCTTAAAATTATTGAATAAACAATTGCTAGAGGCTGACCGCAACGAGCTACTTGATACTATTTTGCAAGAAAGCCGTCGCTTGGACAGCTATATCCAAAATCTACTCGATATGACACGCCTGGGTCATGGCACTTTGAGCATAGAGCGTGATTGGGTTTCGGCAGATGACATTATTGGCAGCGTACTTGGCAGGCTTAAACGCTATTTCCCTAATGCAATCGTTGAATATCACAGAGAGAAAGAACCCCCACTCCTCTTTGTGCATGCGGCGCTGATTGAACAAGGATTATTTAACATTCTAGAGAATGCCGTTCGATTTTCACCACCAGAAGAGCCTATTTGTATTGAATTGACCATTTCTAATCACCGTTGCTGTATTGCCATTGAAGACAGAGGGCCGGGGATTCCCGCCAGCCATAGGGATCAAATTTTCGATATGTTTTATGTGGTTGCCGATGGCGATCAGAAAAAACAGAATACAGGTATGGGGCTGGCTATTTGTAAAGGCATGATAGCTGCACACGGCGGTAGTGTTCGCGTTACCGATTGCCTACAGGGGCAAGGCACTCGTTTTGAAGTTGAATTGCCGTTAGACTATCCCGTTCCTGGCTAATCATTTTCAGCCAAAATATCCTTAATAAACCACAGAATGGACTAGAGACGTGGCAATAAAAATCGTGGTTATCGATGATGAGACCCAAATACGCCGCATGCTGCGGATTGCACTCACCAGTGAGGGCTATGACGTTACCGAAGCTGAAAATGGTCAGCAAGGGCTCGCAGCTGTCGCTCGACAGCAACCTGAATTAGTCATTTTGGATTTAGGCTTGCCGGATATGGAAGGCCATCAAGTGCTACAGGAGTTACGGGGATGGTCCGATGTTGCTGTGATTGTATTGTCGGTTCGCAATCAAGATAAAGAAAAAGTCGCAGCATTAGATGCAGGCGCGCAGGATTATGTGACCAAACCCTTTAGTGTGGAAGAGTTACTGGCAAGGGTGCGAGCGATTTTAAGGGACCATATCAAACCTGAAAAATTACCCATATTAGATGACGGCAAGTTGCAGATTGATTTAAGTCGCAGGCTGGTTAAAGTTGATCATCAAATTGTCGAACTCACACCCAAGGAATACGCGGTATTGTCTAAATTGGCGTCGTCACCTAACTGCGTTGTCACTCAGACTCAGTTGCTCAAAGAAATTTGGGGGCCCGCTCATACAGAAGACACACATTATCTACGAATTGTGGTCAGTCACTTAAGGCAAAAATTAGGCGACTCCCCGAGTGAACCTCAGTATGTGCGGACTGAGCCCGGTGTAGGCTATCGCTTTTATATCGACTTATAGCTTGTATCAATAGCGAATTAAAACGCGTTGGAATGACAAGTAAAATGATCACCGAAGACTGATGGCATTACCTGCCTCAATCAGATACTTACCTGATTTCAGTTTGTAGTGTTCGCTTCAGTTAACTCTAAGTCGCTATTTCTGGCAGCCTTTGTTGACGCTATTTTTGTCCTGTTAGCTCTTGTTGACATTGGGTTTATGCACTAGATAAGCCCAATCGATATAAATCGCACATTCTTGTCGATATTTTGACTAGACTACAAACGTAGGGTTAATTCGAGGGAAAGACTATGGACTTAATTAAAATCCGCGACCATATGGATCGTCAGCCCGTGTTGCTGCGCGCTAATATGTCGCTCGCGACTGCGGTCGAAAAGTTGTTAGATAATAATAAAATGGGCGCAGCAGTGGTTGATGATACGGGCGATTTGGTGGGCTTTTTATCCCAGCAGGATTGTTTGGCTGTGATGATTAAAAGTAGCTATCACTGTGATATGACCTCAGTGGTGAAGGATTGCATGCGAACTGAAGTGCTGTTCGTTGGGCCAGATGACAGTATTTTGCAGCTCGCCGAACAAATGCTAGGGCCTAAACCTAAAGTGTATCCAGTGGTTGAACATGGCAAAGTAATTGGCACGATTAATCGCACCAATGTGCTCAAAGCCATGAATATCTATATGCAACAATGTTATCTGTCACCGGTTTAATTTAAGTCGAGCCAGTGCGAAACTGACACGCCATATACTGAGTGCAGAGTAAATTAGCAATACCATTACGCCACTTTCCTTGCTAGGATCGCCGTTTTTGATGCTAGCAATGGAATTTGGATTTGAACTCAGACAAACATCCGCTATCGAACGCCTTTCTTAATCTTTGTTATCAGAGCGACGCGTCGCGGATCCGTCGTCGTTTATTTAAGCTCAATAAAGAAGCCGACTCAGATAAAAAGACCCAAGTCTTAGCTCAGCTGAGCGAGCAAGCGCAGGCGGCGTTTGAGAAGGTTGAGCAGCGCCGTAACGCTCGGCCTAAAATCCACTATCCTGAAAACCTGCCTGTTTCCTTGATGCGCGATGATATTGCACGCGCGATAGCGGGCAATCAAGTGGTGATCATCGCCGGTGAAACGGGCTCGGGCAAAACGACCCAGTTACCTAAAATCTGTTTGGAACTGGGCTTAGGTTGCCGTGGCATGATAGGCCACACCCAGCCACGACGTTTGGCTGCCCGCAGCGTGGCGAGTCGAGTCGCAGAAGAATTACAAAGTCCGCTCGGTGAAGTGGTTGGTTTTAAAGTGCGTTTTGCCGATGCGCTTAAGAGTGACTCTTATATCAAGTTGATGACCGACGGTATTTTACTGGCGGAATTAACCTCCGATCGCAATCTCGATCAATACGATACCATCATCATAGATGAGGCCCACGAGCGCAGCCTCAACATCGATTTTATTCTGGGCTACCTCAAACAAATTCTCAAAAGACGCCCTGATCTCAAGGTTATTATCACGTCGGCGACCATAGATGTTGAGCGTTTTTCTAAGCATTTCAACAATGCACCTATTATCGAAGTGTCGGGCCGTACCTTTCCGGTCGAAACCCGTTACCGACCCTTAGTGCAAGATAGCGATGCCGATTTAGATCAAATCGAAGGCATTTTTGCCGCCGTCGATGAACTGGTGGCCGAAGGGCTGGGCGACATTCTGATCTTTATGAACGGCGAGCGGGAAATTCGCGATACGGCCGAGCAATTGAGTCGGCGTAATTACCGCGATACCGAAATTTTGCCGTTGTACGCGCGTTTATCCTATGGCGAGCAGTCTAAAGTTTTCAGTAGTCACAGAGGTCGGCGGATTGTATTAGCGACGAACGTGGCGGAAACCTCGTTGACAGTGCCAGGCATTCGCTACGTTATCGACCCAGGTACGGCGCGTATCAGCCGTTATAGCTATCGCACTAAGGTGCAACGTTTACCGATTGAACCTATCTCGCAGGCGAGTGCCAATCAGCGCCAAGGCCGTTGTGGCCGTGTAGGGCCGGGTATTTGTATCCGTTTGTACGATGAGGCGGATTTTAATAATCGTCCGGCGTTTACCGATCCCGAAATTTTGCGCACTAACTTGGCTTCGGTCATTTTGCAGATGCTCGCCATCGGTTTGGGTGATATCGCCGGTTTCCCCTTTATCGAGCCACCCGATCCACGCCATATCCGCGATGGTTTCCTGTTGCTCGAAGAATTACAAGCGGTTGAGAGCAAACACGGCAAGCTAGTGCTGACACCACTTGGGCGCAACTTGGCGCAAATTCCTGTGGATCCGCGTTTGGCGCGTATGGTGGTCGAGAGTCAGCAGTTAGGTTGTTTGAACGAAGTGTTAGTGATTGCCGCGGGCTTATCGATTCAAGATCCCCGCGAACGTCCGATGGAGAAGAAGCAAGCCAGTGATGAAGCCCATCGCCGTTTTGCCGATCCCAGTTCCGATTTCGTCAGTTGGATAAACCTGTGGCAGCACTTAAAAGATCAACAAAAAGAGTTATCTGCTAGTCAGTTCCGTAAAAAGTGCCGCGATGAATATTTGGCCTATTTGCGCGTTCGCGAGTGGCAGGATTTATATGCCCAGCTTAAACAAGCCGTGCACGATTTAAAGTGGCGCTTAAACGATACGCCAGCTAATTATGACAGCTTGCACCGCGCGCTCTTATCGGGCTTATTGAGTCATGTTGGTTTTAAAGATAACAATAACGAGTACTTAGGTGCCCGTAATCGTAAATTCTTTGTGTTTCCCGGTTCGCCACTGGCCAAAAAAGGCCCTAAGTGGATCATGGCGGCTGAGCTTACCGAAACCTCACGCCTATTCGCTCGCTGCTGCGCCAAAATCGAACCTGAATGGCTAGAGCCCTTAGCTGCTCATTTGATCAAGAAAAGCTATGTTGAGCCCCATTTTGAGGCAAAACCTGGCAGCGTTATCGCCCTTGAGAATCAAGTGCTCTACGGCTTGACGGTTGTGCACCGCCGCAAAGTGCAATACGGCCCCATCGATCCCGTTGAAGCGCGTGAGATTTTTATCCGCAGCGCTTTGGCAGAAGGGCAGTTACAGACCCAAGAAGCATTTTTTGTCGCTAACCAAAAGCTGCTCGAAGACATTGAATCCCTCGAGCATAAATCCCGTCGCCGCGATATTTTGGTGGACGAGCAAGTCTTGGTGGACTTTTACGAGCCGCGGATCCCGGAAGGGATTTACAACGCCCAGCTGTTTTTTGGCTGGTGGAAAAAAGCCAAGCGCGAGCAACCGGATTTACTCGATTTCAGCAAAGCACTGTTAATGCAGCGCAATGCCGACCATATTTCGACCTTAGATTTTCCCGATATGTGGCATAAGGGTAATTTGCGCTTGCAGCTGAGTTATCACTTTGAACCTGCGGCGGCGGATGACGGCGTGTCGGTGCACATTCCGGTGGCGCTGCTTAATCAAATTGACGATAGCGATTTTGATTGGCTAGTGGCAGGGCTAAGGGAAGAAAAGTGCATCGCGCTGATTAAATCTTTGCCTAAGAGTTTACGACGTAACTTTGTGCCAGCACCTGACTATGCCCGCGCTTGTGTGCAGGCCATGGTACCTTTTAGTGCCAGTTTGCTTGAAGCCATGTGCAAGCAATTGCTGCGCATGAGTGGCACGCGTATATCGCCGGAGGATTTTGATTTAACGCAACTGCCCGCGCATTTGCAGATGAATTTTAAAATCGAAGACGATAAACACAACTTAGTGGCCGAAGGTCGGGTGCTCGATACCTTAAAAGCCGAGTTGCAGGGCGTGGTGGCGAAGGCCATTCGTCAGGTGGCGGATAAAGGTATAGAGCAAGAAGCGTTAACTGAGTGGTCCTTTGGCGATTTGCCGCAGCAGTATCAGCAGCAAAAAGGCAATTACCAAGTGCGTGCGTTTCCGGCGCTGATCGATAAAAAAGACAGTGTTGCGATCAAATTATTTGATGATGAATTTGAGGCCTTAGATGCCCATCGCCAAGGTCTGCGACGCTTATTGCTGCTAAACATTCCATCACCAGTGAAACACTTACAGCAAGCTTTGCCGAATAAGGCAAAATTGGCGATGTATTTCAATCCCTTCGGTCAAGTACAAATCTTAATTGATGACATTATTGCCGCCGCTGTGCAGCAATTGTTGGATGAAAAAGCCCTCGATGTGCGTAATCAAGCCCAATTTGAGCAGGCAAAGGATTGGGTTCGCCAAGAACTCAACCCGACCGCCGAGCAAATTGCCTTGAAGGTTGAGCAGATTTTGACCTTGTATCAGAGCATTAAAAAGCGTCTTAAGGGCAAAATTAGCTTAGATATAGCCTTTGCTATGAGTGATATTCAAAGCCAATTAGACAAGTTAGTGTTTAAAGGGTTTGTCGAATCCTGTGGTTGGGATCGGTTAGCCGATGTGGCGCGTTACTTAAAAGCGATTGAAATCCGTGTCGAGAAGTTGCCCGTTGATCCGACTCGTGACCGTTTGCATATGCAGAGCATTAACAAGGTACAGGAAGCATTGAACGCACAACTGGCGAAAGTGCCACGTGCTATGCCGACACCACCTGCGTTAATCGAGGCGCGCTGGATGATTGAAGAGTACCGTGTCTCTTGTTTTGCACAGGTGTTAGGCACGGCATATCCGATATCTGAAAAGCGCATTTTGAATCATATTCAACAGGTTTAATAGACTGATTTAAAGGTCGAGCTGAGCGCCTTTGTCCGATTGATGTAACAATAACGCGATCAAGAAATGACTAAACAAACCGAGAAAACTAACCATTTTCTCGGTTTTTTATTTTCCCTATGCTTACGCTTCTCACGCGATATACCTCCAGTGGTGCGCCATGAAACGGGCCTTCTTTAACGTTATATCTACTCATGTCATTCATGTCCTAGTTATTTACTAGTACCAAAGTTATTTACTCACACCAAAGTTATCTACTTATTCTAGAGTTATCATTCTTC
This sequence comes from Shewanella sp. SM20, assembly GCF_025654545.1. Classification (NCBI taxonomy): domain Bacteria; kingdom Pseudomonadati; phylum Pseudomonadota; class Gammaproteobacteria; order Alteromonadales; family Shewanellaceae; genus Shewanella; species Shewanella sp. SM20. The sequence goes on from NZ_JAKKRK010000039.1 coordinate 36,723, forward strand.
AATGGCTGAAAGTGATCACCTCAGATAAAACCAAGTGATCAACTATGAGAGATACTGCTCGGCACATAAAATGAGCGCTTTTTCTGGGTGGCAGCGATGCTTTTATGCCGAATATCTTTCTTTTGGGATCAAGTCGTTATCTCGCATGTTTTTACACCTTTCTACTGCCTACTCCTTTATGAATACTCAGGTTTTTTTTGCGGGTTTTCTGTTGTTTTCTCGTAGTGATTTATCCATTTCAGTCGCTTATTAATCATAAAATAAATTCAATAATCTAATTTGTAATAGCAAAAAACGTTTAAAAACTGAGATCTGACGAATACTCACATCAAATTGATGATCTGGATCAAGCATCATCCGCTTTACCAATTTGGAGGTATACATTTTGTTAACAACTAAAAGGTATGATCGCTTCGTAATCCAAAGATGCAATAGATATACATAAAACCTGCCGCTGGCGATTTTTTGCAGCGCATTCAAAGTGGCAGGAACACACCTCTTGGAGGATGCATGAGTGCTAGCACCGCAGAAGAAAAATCCTTAGAACTGAAAATCTTTATCTTTTTAACCGTGTTTCTCGCACCGTTATTGTCCGTACTACTGGTCAGTGGTCTGGGCTTTGCTATTTGGTTCAGCCAAATTTTGACGGGTCCACCGGGCGCTGGTTAAACGTAACATCATCAAATAGTTAAAAATAAGAGTGGAATGTCGGATGAGCAAAGAACTCCATATCACCAGTTTAGTGGTGCAGGTCTTACCGCAGAAAATGGCAGATGTTAGACAACAGATAATGACCATTGAAAATGCCGAACTTTCCGTCAACAACGAAGTGAAATTGGTCGTCGTGATCGAAGGCGAGACGCAACGCGCCTTGATGGACAGTATCGAAGCGATCAATGCCATTCCGGGCGTGTTATCAGCCACTATGGTTTACCACCAGAGTGAAGTGCTCGAAGAGGGTGAAGAATGAATATGAACAGACGTGACTTTATCAAGGCCAATGCGGTGATTGCCGCTGCAGGCGCCGCTGGTTTAGCCTTGCCCGCAGGCGCAAGCAACTTAATTACCAGCTCAGAACAAACCAAATTAGAGTGGAATAAAGCCCCTTGCCGTTTTTGCGGCACAGGTTGCTCCGTGATTGTCGCAACTCGCGATGGCAAAGTGGTTGCCACCCATGGCGATGCCAACAGTGAAGTGAACCGTGGGCTCAACTGTATCAAGGGCTATTTCCTGTCGAAAATCATGTATGGCAGTGATCGCTTAACCACGCCTATGCTGCGGATGACGGATGGCAAATACGACAAGCACGGTGAGTTTTCGCCCATCAGTTGGGACAGTGCCTTCGACATCATGGCGCAAAAATGGAAAGAAACCATTAAAGCTAAAGGGCCAACCGCCGTGGGCATGTTTGGCTCTGGCCAATGGACTGTGTGGGAAGGTTATGCTGCCGTTAAGTTGATGAAAGCGGGTTTTGGCTCGAATAATATCGATCCGAATGCGCGTCACTGCATGGCGTCAGCCGTGGTCGGGTTTATGCGCACCTTCGGTATCGACGAACCTATGGGTTGCTATGACGATATGGAAGCCGCCGATGCCTTCGTCCTTTGGGGCTCGAATATGGCGGAGATGCACCCGATCCTCTGGAGTCGAGTGACTGACAGACGTCTCAGTGCCAGCCATGTAAAAGTGGCCGTGTTGTCGACGTTTGAACACAGATCCTTCGATTTGGCCGACTTGCCGATCGTGTTCACCCCACAAACCGATTTAGCCATTTTGAACTACATAGCTAACTACATCATTCAGAATGATAAAGTGAACTGGGACTTCGTGAAGAAACACGTTAACTTCCGTCAGGGCACAACAGATATTGGTTATGGTTTACGCCCGACACATCCCCTTGAGAAAAAAGCGAAAAATGTTAAAACGGCGGGGGATTCAACCCCAATTGATTTTGAGACATTTAAAGCCTTCGTGGCGGATTATAGCGTCGAAAAAGTCAGTAAGTTGTCGGGCGTACCCGAGGATAAACTGATTGCGCTGGCCAAGCTGTATGCCGATCCCGACATCAAAGTGACCTCATTTTGGACCATGGGTTTTAACCAACATACCCGAGGTGTGTGGTGTAACAACCTGATTTATAACATTCATCTCTTGATGGGTAAAATTTCAACCCCAGGTAATAGTCCATTCTCTTTGACGGGTCAACCATCAGCCTGTGGCACGGCCCGTGAAGTGGGGACGTTCTCCCATCGCTTACCCGCCGATATGGTCGTGACCAATCCTGAACACAGAAAGCATGCCGAAGACATTTGGAAGATCCCAAGCGGCATTATTCCACCTAAACCCGGTTATCACGCTGTCGAGCAAAACCGTCGTCTAAAAGATGGCGACTTAAATTGTTACTGGGTGCAAGTGAACAACAATATGCAGGCGGGCCCAAACATCAATGAAGAAGGTTTACCGGGTTACCGTAACCCTGCCAACTTTATCGTGGTGTCCGATGCCTATCCGACGGTTACGACTCAAGCGGCCGATTTGATTTTGCCCACCGCTATGTGGGTGGAAAAAGAGGGCGCCTACGGTAACGCCGAGCGCCGCACTCAGTTTTGGCATCAAATGGTACAGGCACCGGGTGAGTCCCATTCGGATCTGTGGCAATTGATGGAGTTTGCCAAACGTTTCACCACAGACGAAGTCTGGCCTAAGGATGTATTAGCGGCGAACCCTGAGTTCAAAGGGAAAACCCTATTCGAAGTCCTGTATCAGAACGGTAATGTTGATAAGTTCCCACTTGCGGATGCCGATCCTAAGTATTTGAACGATGAGGCTAAACACTTTGGCTTCTATGTCCAAAAAGGCTTATTCGAGGAATATGCGACCTTTGGCCGCGGCCATGGCCACGATCTCGCCCCATTTGATGTTTACCATGAGGCTCATGGTCTGCGTTGGCCTGTGGTCGATGGTAAAGAAACCAAGTGGCGCTTCCGTGAAGGCACAGATCCTTATGTTAAAGCAGGTAAGGGCTTTGAGTTCTACGGTCATCCCGATGGTCGTGCGGTGATTTTCGCTTTGCCCTATGAACCTGCCGCAGAAGCGCCTGATGAAGAATATGATATCTGGTTGTCGACGGGGCGAGTGCTGGAACACTGGCATTCGGGTTCTATGACCCAACGTGTGCCTGAGTTATATCGTGCCTTCCCCGATGCCGTATGTTTTATGCACCCTGAAGATGCGAAAAAACGCGGTCTGCGCCGCGGCGATGAAATTCGCGTGGTGTCCCGTCGCGGTGAAATTAAGACCCGAGTCGAAACCCGTGGCCGCAATAAACCGCCCGTGGGTTTAGTGTTCGTGCCTTGGTTTGATGCTAGCCAGCTCATTAATAAAGTCACTTTAGATGCGACAGATCCCTTGTCAAAACAAACTGACTTTAAAAAGTGTGCGGTGAAGATCGTCAAGGTTTAAGGAGAACACGATGAAAACCCTAAAATTAGTCTCAGCGATCGGTTTATTGGTATTTGGCTCATTCATCATGACAAGTGTGTCTGCCGCCAGTATTCCCGAAGATAAAATTGATACCCTGCGCCAAGCGCCTATCAATGTCGAGCCTACGCCACCTGCGATGCAAAGTGTGCGTAATACCGATGTGAAGGAAGTGCGCAGCTATCCCATGCAACCACCTGTGATCCCACACAAGATCGACGGCTATCAGCTTGATCTTAAAGTGAACAAGTGTATGGCTTGCCATGCTCGTAACCGCATTGGGGATTCGCAAGCGCCTATGGTCAGCGTCACGCATTTTATGGACAGGGACAATAACTTCTTAGCCGAGTTATCGCCGCGCCGCTATTTCTGCACTCAGTGTCATGTGCCGCAGTTAGATGCCAAGTTGCTGGTCGAAAACGACTTTGTGGATATGGAACATCTGATCAAAGCCAACACTGAGCAGAAAAAACACTAGGAGTTAGCATGTTAGATAAACTGAAAAAAATCTGGCAGGTACTCAATCGTCCGAGTGTGCATTACAGTTTAGGTTTTTTGACCTTAGGTGGTTTTGTGGCTGGCGTGATTTTCTGGGGTGGATTTAACACTGCCCTAGAAGTGACCAACCAAGAAGCTTTCTGTATTGGTTGCCATGAGATGGAAAATAACGTCTATCAAGAGTTACAGACGACGATTCATTTCACTAACCGCAGTGGCGTGCGGGCGACGTGTCCCGATTGCCACGTACCGCATAACTGGACCGATAAAATTGCCCGTAAGATGCAGGCATCTAAGGAAGTGTGGGGTAAGGTTTTTGGGACGATTAATACCCGTGAGAAGTTTGAAGATAAGCGTCGTGAACTGGCAGAACATGAGTGGGCAAGGTTAAAGGCCAATGATTCGCTCGAGTGTCGTAACTGCCATAACTTCACTTACATGGACTTTACTCGCCAATCACCCAGAGCGGCGCAGATGCACTCAACGTCACTGGCAAGCGGCGAAAAGACCTGTATCGACTGCCACAAGGGGATTGCTCATCATCTCCCTGATATGGCCGGTGTGAAGGGGTTTTAATCTAGGGCGCAGTGTTTATCCGTGTGACTTAGCCTTGCTAAGTTGGACAACTCCAGCAAAAGGCCAAGCGTTCTCCACGCTTGGCCTTTTTATTTGCACGTCACTATTTTTTAGGGATGCTTCAATAGGGTGTTATTCAGTCCGATTAGCGCGCTACAATCGGGCTGGGATAGTCTTGCTTGTATGAGAGGTAAAGAGATCATGATGGAAGATCAACCGCAACTTGAAAAACTGTTAGAAGATATTTTATGTACCAGCCCGAGTCTGTTTGAAATAGTGCAGGGGGTGAGGCAGGAGGTCAAAACCGCCGCTACCACATCGTCGCGGGCCATTACTGAAGCCGTTAAGTACGGCGGTATACTCTTTAGCACCAAAGCCAGTTTTGGTGGTGTGTTTGCCTATAAACAGCATGTTTCATTGGAGTTTAGCTTAGGCGCGAATCTTAGCGATCCACATAAGGTACTTGAAGGCAGTGGCAAGTTTCGTCGCCATATTAAGTTGGTGTCAATCGATGATATTGCTGCCAAGCGAGTCGCGGAATATATTGCGCAGGCGTTGAGTCTGGCGGATTAATGGTTGTTTAGCCGCATGATGTGACTAAAACGGACAAACAAAAAAGGAGCTGAATATTCAGCTCCTTTCGTTTTGCTAAGGCTTAATAGAGATGTCTTAGCTATGCAGTCCCAAGTTAAGGGAGATTAGAAGTTCGCAGTGCGCGGTGCACGTGGGAACGGGATAACATCACGAATGTTGTTAACGCCCGTCACGTAAGACACTAAACGCTCAAACCCTAGACCAAAACCTGCGTGTGGCACTGTGCCATAACGGCGCATATCACGGTACCACCAGTAATCTTCTTGGTTCAGATCCATTTCGGCTAAACGCATATCCAGCACGTCTAAACGCTCTTCACGTTGAGAGCCACCGATGATTTCACCGATACCTGGGGCTAACACGTCCATCGCGGCAACGGTTTTACCGTCATCGTTTAAGCGCATGTAGAAGGCTTTGATATCTTTCGGATAGTTCTTCACTACCACAGGGGCTTTGAAGTGCTCTTCGGCTAAGTAACGCTCGTGCTCAGAAGATAAGTCGATACCCCAAGACACTGGGAACTCGAAGGTTCTGCCACAGTTTTGCAGAATTTCAACCGCATCCGTGTAATCTACTTGAGCAAAATCGCTTGAAACGAAAGATTGCAGACGGTCGATCACAGTCTTATCAACGTGCTGGGCGAAGAAAGTTAAATCGTCCATACGCTCAGTCAAGACTGCATTGAATGCGTATTTCAACATAGCTTCGGCAAGGCCTGCGATGTCGTTTAAGTTAGCGAAGGCGACTTCAGGCTCAACCATCCAGAATTCCGCTAAGTGGCGGCTAGTGTTTGAGTTTTCAGCACGGAAAGTCGGGCCAAAGGTATATACTTTTGACAGTGCACAGGCGTAGGTTTCAGCATTCAACTGGCCTGATACGGTCAGGAAAGCTTCTTTACCGAAGAAATCTTTATCGTAATCGACTTTACCTGCTTCAGTACGCGGTAGGTTTTCCATATCTAAGGTCGATACGCGGAACATTTCACCGGCACCTTCGCAATCTGATGCTGTGATAAGTGGGGTCGATACCCAAATAAAGCCTTCTTCGTGGTAGAAGCGATGAATCGCTTGGGATAGACAGTTACGCACGCGGGCAACGGCACCAATAATGTTAGTGCGTGGGCGTAAGTGCGCTAATTCGCGTAAATGCTCAATTGAATGACGCTTAGCGGCCATTGGGTAAGTGTCTGGATCATCAACCCAGCCAGCGACTTCAAGTTCAGTCACTTGCAGCTCAAATGCTTGGCCTGCACCAGGAGATTCCACCACGTCGCCTGTCATCACAACAGAACAACCCGCAGTCAGCTTTAACACTTCGTTGTCGTAATTATCTAAGCTATTGGGCACGACACCTTGGATAGGATTAAAGCAAGAGCCGTCGTAAACAGCTAAAAAAGAGATGCCAGCTTTAGAGTCACGACGGGTTCTGACCCAGCCACGCACTGTGACTTTAGAACCGACGGCGTGCTCACCTTTAAATACAGATGCGACAGATGCAATGCTCATTGTTGCTTAATTCTCCAACGAAACGTTTTATATGAAAATTTTGGAGGTTTATATTACCTTGCTGGTGGCTTTTCTCAAGCTGAAAAAGGTATCCTGAGGTTAATAATATCGATATTGAGCGATATAGTGAGTTAAACGGCGGGAGGCGGTATGAGCAAGACTAGAATATTTCAAATTATCCTTGCGACCTTATCCATTTTAGGCTGGGCAATAGCCGTCTATGCGCTTTTAGTGTTTAGTGATGCAAGGCCAGACCGTGAAGTTGGGGCCTATTTGACCCGTGGCGCGACATTTCGAGTCCATTGGGATCCACATGAAACCCAATTATTGCAGTATTTGATTTGGGTTTGTGGCGGTATTAGTTTGGTCAGTTTAGCGTTTAACTATTATGTCGCCCACCACAGTCGTATGGGTTATTGGTTTAATATTCCCATGTTGCTGTTAACCTCTATTGTCGCCGGTTTGTATATCCACTTGGTGGTTTAAGCTAGTCATCATTGTTTGGCTAATTTAACAGTTTGGCTTTTTAACGGTTTAGCAATGGCAAGTGAAGTCAGAGGATATTGGCAGGAATGCTTAACTGGCGGCACAGATGGTCGATAATCGCGGCAGTCGCACCCCAGATAAAGCGTTGTTGATAGGGAATAAAATGCACGCTGTAATAGCGCCCTTGGCGTAAAAAGCGTTTTTGGTGGCGATTATTCGGTTCAATAAAAAAGCTTAATGGCACAGTAAAGCAATCGGCGACCTCACCGGGATCGAGTTTTAAATCAAATGCCTGCTTGATAATCCCAATCACAGGGGTGATTTCAAACCCTGTGAAGGTATTATGGGCTGGAAACGTGCCCACTACCTCGACGTTATGCCTTGAGAGTCCAATTTCCTCTTCTGCTTCCCTTAACGCGGCCGCAATCGCATCAATATCATAGGGCTCAATTTTACCGCCGGGGAAACTGATCTGCCCCGGATGGGCGCGAAGGTGCATCGGTCTTTGGGTTAAAATTAGATTCAGCTCACCGTTAATCTCCAGCAGTGGGATCAACACCGCGGCTTTGCGCAGTCCAAGGTGTGGGAAGGCCGCCGGATCTTGTAGCGCTAAAGGGTGCAGATTAAATCTGAGTCTAAATTCCGCTTGATCCATCGACGTTCTCGTTACTGTTTAGTTTTAAAGTTTACGGCTTTTGCGGCTCTGCGCCAAGCAAAGGCAAAATCCGGCTGATCTTATCAAAGGTTTCTTGGTATTCAGCATTCACTTCTGAATCCGCCACTATGCCGCCGCCCGCCCAGCAATAGAGTTTCCCCTGCTCAGCCACAATAGTGCGAATGGTGATACTGGTATCCATTTGGCCGTCTTGGCTGATATAACCCATAGATCCACAATAAAGGCTGCGCCGTGAAGGTTCGAGCTCTTCGATAATTTCCATGGCACGAATTTTCGGTGCGCCTGTAATTGAGCCGCCGGGAAACGCCGCGCGCAGCAAATCACTCGCCGTGAATCGGCTATCAAGCTTGGCAGTCACCGTACTGACTAAGTGATGCACCGCAGGAAAGCTTTCAATCTCAAATAGATGCGGTACACGTACTGAGCCTGCTGCCGCCACTTTGCCGATATCATTACGCAGTAAATCGACAATCATGACATTTTCGGCGCGATCCTTTGGTGAGTTTGCCAGTGTATTGGCGGCTTTCACATCCAATGCGGGATCGGTATGACGCGGTAGTGTGCCTTTGATAGGTTTGGTTTGAATATCGTCACCGCGAAGCTGAATAAAGCGCTCGGGTGAAATCGATAAAATCGTGTTTTGCGGCAGACGCATAAAGGCCGAGAAGGGTGCTTTATTGGCATGGCGCAGTTGGCTATAGGCCGACCACTCATCGCCTTGATAATGGGCTTCGAATCTTTGGGTTAAATTTATTTGATAGCAATCACCGCTGTGCAAATAGGCTTGAACTGCTGCAAATTTGGCCGTGTATTGGGCTTTATCGATTTGTGCTGCCCATGGGCTAGTGAGCATGAATGCGGCGGAATTTGGCTTTTTGGCGATTTTATCTTGAATTTTATTCAATTCAATATCGAGTGCTACTTCACCTAAATAATGCAGCAAATGCCAACATTGGTCTTGGTAATCAAAAACTAACGCCCAGTCGTAAAAGCCGATGTTCATCTCTGGCAGTTGAATATCTTGCTTGGCCGTTATCGGCAGGGATTCAATTCTGCGGCCTAAATCGTAGCTAAAACTGCCCATTGCGCCACCACTAAAGGGCAAGTCGCAATCAAAAGATTTTGAATACCAATGGGTTAATAAAGTGTTGAGTAACTCGAAGGGATCACGGTTTGGGTCTATTGCCTCGGGTAAGCTCAAGCTCGTATCGATGAGCTTTATATCGCTACGCTCGCCCTGAGTCACTAACGTTGCGATAGGATTGGCGCAAATGATGTCGAATCTTGCGTCTTGATGCGGCGCGTTCGCCGAATCTAACAGAATTGCCCAAGTGTCATTTGCAAAGTGTTCGAACAGTGCTGCGGTACTTAATGTCCAGTCAAGTTGGCGTGATGCAAGCTGTTTTGACGCCCTAATTGCCATCGATTACCCTATTCAAAATGTGATGTAGCCCAAAAAGATGTGAAAGAGTATCATATTGGCCCAGAAAGAATTAAACAAAAACAAGTTAGGCCGCAAAGGCTGCTGGAGCGCTCCTACTATGTCATCTCACCATAAAATGTCTGAAACTTCTGTGATTAAACAAGCCGACTTTATTGAAAGTGTGGCGGATGCTTTGCAATACATTTCTTATTACCACCCGAAGGATTTTGTTGATGCCATGAGCCAAGCTTATGAGCGTGAACAAAGTGCGGCGGCGAAGGATGCGATTGCCCAGATCTTAATTAACTCGCGTATGTCGGCCGAAGGTAAGCGTCCTCTGTGTCAAGACACTGGGATTGTGACCACTTTCGTGAAAGTGGGTATGGGTGTCCAATGGGACAAAACCGATATGACGATTCAGGAAATGGTCGACGAAGGTGTTCGTCGTGCCTATACCAATCCTGATAACCCACTGCGCGCATCAATAGTGTCAGATCCTGCTGGTAGCCGTAAAAATACCAAAGATAACACCCCATCTGTGGTGCATATCGACATGGTGCCAGGCAACCATATCGAAGTGGCGATTGCAGCCAAAGGCGGCGGCAGTGAAAACAAAGCTAAGATGGTGATGTTAAACCCATCAGATGATATCGCTGCATGGGTAGAAAAAACGCTACCGACTATGGGGGCTGGCTGGTGTCCACCGGGTATGCTGGGTATAGGCATCGGCGGCACGGCGGAAAAAGCGGCCGTATTAGCCAAAGAAGCGCTGATGGAAAGCGTAGATATCCATGAGTTGATGGCCCGTGGCGCGCAAACGACCGAAGAAAAGCTGCGTTTAGACATTTTTGAGCGCGCGAATAACTTAGGCATAGGTGCGCAAGGTCTTGGCGGTTTAACCACAGTGTTAGACGTTAAAATCAAATCGGCACCAACCCACGCGGCGTCAAAGCCAGTGGTGATGATCCCAAATTGCGCTGCTACTCGCCACGTACATTTCCATTTAGATGGCTCAGGTCCAGCTGAATTAACGCCGCCATCATTGGCCGATTGGCCAGAAATTACCCGTGAAGTGGGTGATGATGTGCGCCGCGTTAACTTAGATACTGTGACTCAAGCGGATATCGAGCAGTGGCAGAGTGGTGAAACCATTCTGCTGAGCGGTAAAATGTTGACTGGTCGTGATGCTGCCCATAAGCGCATTCAAAGCCTGATTGAAAGCGGTGAAGGTCTGCCAGAAGGCGTGGACTTTACGGGTAAATTTATTTACTACGTTGGCCCAGTTGATCCAGTCGGTGCTGAAGTTGTCGGTCCTGCGGGCCCAACCACAGCAACCCGTATGGATAAATTCACTGACTTAATGTTAGAGAAAACTGGTCTTATGGGCATGATAGGTAAAGCTGAGCGCGGCCCTGCGACAGTTGAATCAATCAAAAAACACAAAGCGGTATATCTGATGGCCGTTGGCGGCGCTGCGTATTTAGTGTCTAAAGCGATTAAACATTCTCGCGTCGTGGCCTTTGCTGATTTGGGCATGGAAGCGATTTACGAGTTTGATGTGCAAGATATGCCAGTGACTGTGGCTGTGGATTCGCATGGTGTGAACGCCCATGAAACTGGCCCAGCAATTTGGAAAGTGAATATCGCCAACGCGAAAGCGTAAAGGTGAGGATGCAGCGGATTGAACTTGATGGCTTTTTAAGCAAAATAGCTTAAGTTTGAGTTCTGATATCTGTTCTTTAGGTAAAACGCTGCGCCACTGACATTTTGTCACAAAAAAATACGCTCAGGTTCGCCATTTGGCTTGCCTGAGCGTTTTTGTTTCGATAGTGTGGCAAGCTTATCTTCGAAAGATACGATCTCAGATCGTTTTTTAACATTCGTGCGGTTGCAACTCAGTAGAACTATTGCAATTTCAATAGAACCCTTGCAATGATTGGCGCAACTATCGAACCAGTTTAACCAAAGACGGACATAACAATGAAAATAGCTCCTCTCCTAGTGGCGCTCGGCGCTGTGGGACTGGCGTTATCAGCCCAAGCGGCCGATCCAACGCCTTTTACTGTGCAACAACTCATTAAACTCAATAAGATGCACTCTGCGACTGTGTCCCACGATGGCACTAAATTAGTTTATGGTCTTAAAACGGTAAACGATAAAGGAGAGGCCAGCTCGGATCTGTATCTATTAGATTTGATAGACACGAAGGCGAAACCACTTCAATTGACCTCTGCCACGGGCACTGAGCACGATGTGAGCTTCGCCAATGACGACAAGTCGATTTATTTCCTTGCTAGTCGCAGTGGTTCAAGCCAGTTATTTCAACTGCCATTAACGGGCGGTGAAGCGGTACAAGTTTCTGATTTACCTTTGGATATTGATGGCTATAAATTATCAAACGACGGTAAACAAGTTGTACTCAGCATGCGGGTATTCCCCGAGTGTAAGGACTTAGCCTGCTCAAAGGATAAATTTACCGCCGAAGCTGAGCGTAAATCGACTGGCCGTGAATACAAGCAGTTAATGGTTCGCCATTGGGATACGTGGGAAGACCACGCCCGTAACCATTTATTTGTGGGTGCGGTAAACGGTGAGAAACTCACTAAAGTGGTGGATGTGACTCAAGGTTTAGATACTGAAACGCCGCCAAAACCTTTCTCGGGTATGGAAGAAGTGACCTTCACCCCAGACGGTAAGTTTGTGGTTTATAGCGCGAAAGCCCCCAGCAAAGATCAAGCTTGGACCACTAACTATGATTTGTGGCAAGTGCCAGTGACAGGCGGCGCCGCAACGAACTTAACCCAAGACAATCTCGCATGGGATGCACAGCCAACGTTTTCGAGCGATGGCCGTTACATGGCCTATTTAGCGATGAAGAAGCCGGGTTTTGAAGCGGATCGCTACGGCATCATGCTGCGCGATACGACCACAGGCCAAACCAAAGAAGTGGCGCCATTGTGGGATCGTAGCCCAAGCTCACTGATGTTTGCCCCTGACAATCGTACCTTGTATGTCACGGCGCAAGACATAGGCCAAGTATCTATTTTCCAAGTGAATACTCAATTTGGCGATGTGCGTTCTATCTACAGCGATGGCACAAACAGCTTAATTGCGGTCACGAACGATGAACTGATTTTCGACAGCAAAACCTTAGTTGAGCCGGGCGATCTCTATAGCATCACCACAGATGGTCAAGGCCTTAAGCGTCTGACTGAAGTGAACAAAGACAAGCTAGCCGAGATCAAGTTCGGTAAATTTGAACAGTTCAGCTTCAAAGGTTGGAATAACGAAGACGTTTACGGTTACTGGATCAAACCGGCGAACTTCCAAGAAGGGAAAAAATACCCAATTGCCTATCTCGTTCACGGTGGGCCGCAAGGTTCATTTGGTAATGCCTTCAGTGGTCGTTGGAATGCCCAATTATGGGCGGGTGCGGGTTATGGCGTCGTTATGGTGGATTTCCACGGCTCTACTGGTTACGGCCAAGCCTTTACTGATTCAATCAGCCAAGATTGGGGTGGTAAGCCATTAGAAGATCTGCAAAAAGGCCTAGCAGCGGTGAGCCAGCAACAAAAATGGCTCGATCCGCAAAACACCTGTGCGCTCGGAGGTTCTTACGGCGGCTACATGATGAACTGGATCCAAGGTAACTGGAACGACGGTTTCAAGTGCTTAGTTAACCACGCGGGTCTGTTCGATATGCGTTCTATGTATTACGTGACCGAAGAAGTGTGGTTCGCAGAGCATGAGTTTGGCGGCACTTATTCAGATAACAAAGCGTTATATGAGAAGTTTAACCCAGTGAATTATGTTGAAAACTGGAAAACACCCATGCTGGTTATCCACGGTGAGAAGGACTTCCGCGTCCCTTATGGTCAAGGTTTAGCGGCATTCAGTTTTATGCAGCGCAAAGGGATCCCATCAGAGTTATTGATTTTCCCTGATGAAAACCATTGGATTTTAAAACCTGAAAACTTAGAGCAATGGTATGCTAATGTCTTCGGTTGGATGGACCGCTGGACTAAGCAATAACGACCCGTGCGTTTATGGGCTTTGCACCGACGAAAGCCCATAGAAGCAAGGCTCGCCCTGATAGGATTATCATCGGCAAGTCATTTAATGCTCAACTGACAATCAAAGTATTTTTAGTCTGTATTTAAACTAAGCGTTTTCTGACCAAGTGTATTTTGATTGTCATCCCCAAACCACCGCCTCTGGCGGTGGTGATTGTTCCTTGAGGCTATAGCCTGAATTACGCCCATGCTAAAAGAGACTTCTTATTCACCACAAGTAAGAGGAAACGAAAAGCATGGGCGATTATAGAAGTTCATCACATGTTTATTGGCGTTGCAAATATCATATTGTTTGGACTCCGAAGTACCGTTTTAAAATATTAAAAGGAAACCTTGGTAAGGAGTTATACAGGTCAATTTA